>DATHUJ010000142.1:0-4299 GCA_035462375.1 Jiangellales bacterium | reverse complement strand
GTGGACAGCGTCACCGGGATGCCGAACCGCTTGATCGCTTCTAGGAGCTCGTCGGACGGCGCCCCGTAGATCTGCGACCTGGACCTGGTGAAGTCCAGGTAATCGCCGGAGGCGTGGCCGTGCTCGGCGAGCAGCCCCAGGTGGAACAGCATCGACTCGGCGTCGGGGTGGACCTGGACGACCGTCTCCTCGGTGCCGGTGTCGTCGAGGTACGTCGCGAAGTGCAGCAGGCGGGGTTCGTGGGACCGGATGTAGGTCGCGAACTCCTCGAAGGACTTCGTCCACGCCTCGACCTGCCCCTCCTTCACCGCCGTGGTGTTGATGAAGACGAACGGGTGTGCCATGACTGCTGCCTCCTCGGCGCGTCGGGATGGTCTGCCCCGATCGTCTGCGCGCGTCATCGGGTCGGCCAGGACAGTTTGTGAACGTGGCGGGTGGAGTTCACATCGAGTACTTCCGGGCCGGGCCACGGCGGAGGCAGACTGCGGGCAGATGCGCAACTACGGTCAGTTCTGCCCGATCGCGCGAGGCTCGGAGGTGCTCGCGGAGCGCTGGACGCCGATCATCCTTCGCAACCTGTTGTTGGGGTGCCGGACGTTCAACGAGATTGCCGCCGGGGCCCCCGGCCTGTCGCGGGCACTCCTGACCCGGCGGTTGCGGGAGTTGCAGCGAGCCGGCGTCATCGAGGTCCGGCCCAAGCCTCGAGGGCGCGGGTCGCTGTACGAGCCGACTCGGGCGGGACGGGATCTCTGGGTCGTGCTCGGTGCCATCAGCGACTGGGCGCAGCAGTGGACCGACGTCGCCACCGAGCACGCCGACCCCGAGGCCGTGCTGTGGTCGTGGTCGCAGGCCTACCTGCGGCGCGACCTGGTGCCTGCCCGGCGGGTGGTCGTGCGGTTCGAGTTCGACCGTGGCGGGCGGCCGGAACGGTTGTGGCTCCACATCGAGCGGCGCCAGGGCGAGCTGTGTCGGTTCGATCCCGGATTCGGCGACGACCTCAGCGTGCGGATCATCGACCCGCTGGGGTTCGCGCGCTGGCACCTGGGGCTGGTCGAGTGGGACCCGTTGGTGCGCGCGGGAGCGATCGTCGTCGACGGTCCCACCCAGCTGCGCCGTGCCCTGCCGACGTGGAGCACCAGTCCGGAGCACCACGAGCGGAAGCGGGCCGAGGCGCAGCGGACTCCGGACGGTCCGCCCGAGCGCCCCGTCGAGGCCCAGCCTGCGGGGGGCCGCCCGCTTCCTCCTCTCGCGTGCGGGCGTTCGCGGGACGCCGGCATCCCAGGATTCCAGGGGCGTCTGATCGCGCCCGACGACGCCGACTACGACGATGCCCGGGTCGTCTGGAACGGGGCGATCGATCGCCGGCCACGCTTCATCGCGTCCTGTCGCACACCCGAGGACGTCGTCGCAGCCGTGCGCTTCGGTCGCGACCGGGACCTGCCGAT
The DNA here is from genome assembly GCA_035462375.1 of Jiangellales bacterium. Lineage (GTDB taxonomy): Bacteria > Actinomycetota > Actinomycetes > Jiangellales > Jiangellaceae > DASTQL01. Next base: position 2,854 of record DATHUJ010000142.1, on the reverse strand, counting down.
CACGGTGCGGGGAGGTGGCCACGGCGTGGCCGGCGCAGCGGTGTGCGACGACGGGCTGGTCGTCGACCTCGGCGGGCTGAAGCGGGTCGTCGTCGACCCCGCGAGCTCGACCGCCACCGTGCAGGCCGGTGTGCTGTGGGGAGAGCTGGACGCCGCCACGCAGGCGTTCGGGCTGGCGACCACCGGCGGCATCGTCTCGCACACGGGAGTCTCCGGGCTGACGCTCGGTGGGGGCCTGGGGTGGCTCGGGCGCCGCCACGGGCTGACCGTGGACAACCTGCTCGCCGCGGACGTGGTCACCGTGGACGGCTCGCGCGTCACCGCGAACGAACGGGATCAGCCGGAACTCTTCTGGGGGCTACGTGGCGGCGGAGGGGGCCTCGGGATGGTCACGTCCTTCACGTTCCGACTGCACCCCGTGCCCGCGCGTGTCCTGGCCGGTCACGTCCTCTGGTCGCTGGACGACGCACCGCGGGTGTTGCGTGCGTACCGCGAGTTCACGCTGACCGCACCCCCTGAGGTGGCGACGATCGTGACGATGCGGCGCGCCCCGGCCCTGCCGCACCTGCCGATCGAGCTGCACCGCCGGCCGGTGTGCCAGATCGGCATGCTGGCCCTGGCCGGGCCGGAGACCGCCGAGCGGCTGCTGGCCCCACTCCGCGGGTACGGGCGCCCGCTCCTGGACGGCGTCCGGTACCGCCCGTACACCAACCTGCAGTCGCTCGTCGACGCGACGGTGCCACACGGTTGGCACTACTACTGGAAGGCGGCGGGACTGAAGTCGCTGCCCGATGCTGCCACCGACGCGATGGTGGATCGCACCGAGGAGGCCGGCTCGCCCTGGAGCTTCGCCGTGATGTTCCACCTCGGCGGTCGGGTGGCCGACGTCGACCCGGACGCCACGGCATACTCGCGCCGGCACGTGGCCCACGAGCTCGTCGTCAATGCCGCCTGGCTGCCCCATGAGCCGATCGGGCGACAGGAGACCGCCTGGGCTCGAGCGTTCCTCGACGACCTCCGATCGCACCATGCCGGGGCGTACGTGAACTTCCTCGACCGTGACGACGGCGACCGGGCGCCGAGCGCCTTCTCCGCCGACGCTTGGCGACGTCTCACCGATCTGCGACGGACCTTCGACCCGGACGGTGTGCTACAGCGCCCTTGGGCCCATCACGAGCGCGACAGGGAGAGCGGGTGACGGGAATCGAACCCGCATGGCCAGCTTGGAAGGCTGGGGCTCTGCCATTGAGCTACACCCGCGTGCGGGGGCGGCGAGGGCCCCCGGCCGGTCAGGGTACCCCGCTCGCTGCCCTAGACTTGCCCGGGCGCCGCGGGGCGTAGCGTAGTGGCTAGCGCGCCTGCTTTGGGTGCAGGAGATCGGGAGTTCGAGTCTCCCCGCCCCGACCGGACCCGAGGCCCTCGCGGCCTCCGGGACCGTTCGTACGACCAGCCCCACCCGGGCACACGTGGTGGGCCGCGTCCCAGCCGCGAGTGCCCGGACCACAGACAGCAACCGCCGTCCACAGGAGACACAGCAGCGTGAAGAGCGTCGTCGAGACCCTCAACCCGACGCGGGTCCGCCTCGTCGTCGAGGTCCCGTTCGAGGAGCTCCGGCCCAGCCTCGACACCGCCTACCGGCGCATCGGCGCCCAGGTGGTGGTGCCGGGCTTCCGCAAGGGCAAGGTTCCGCCACGGATCATCGACCAGCGCTTCGGGCGGGCCGCCGTGCTGGAAGAGGCCGTCAACGACGCCCTGCCCCGCCTGTACGGCCAGGCGGTCCAGGACAACGAGCTGCAGCCGTTCGGCACACCCCACGTCGACGTCACGGACCTCGCGGACGGGGAGGAGCTGAAGTTCACCGCCGAGGTGGACGTCCGGCCCGCCGTCGAGCTGCCCCCGTGGGAGGGGCTCGAGGTCCGGGTCGACGACGCCACGCCGACCGACGAGGAGGTCGACTCCCAGGTCGACGTCCTGCGGGAACGGTTCGGCAGTCTCCACGGGGTCGACCGCCCCGTCGCCGACGGGGACTACGTCGTCCTCGACCTGGTCGCCCGCCGCGACGGCGAGGTCGTCGAGGGCGGCGAGGCGAGCGGGGTGACCTACCAGGTCGGCAGCGGCCAGCTCGTCGACGGCGTCGACGAGGCCGTGGTCGGGCTGTCCGCGGGCGAGTCGGCCGCGTTCACCACCACGCTGATGGGCACTCAGGAGGGCCAGGAGGTGGACTGCGAGGTGACCGTCGCGGCGGTCAAGGAGCAGGAGCTGCCCCCGCTCGACGACGACTTCGCCCAGCTGGCCAGCGAGTTCGACACGCTCGAGGAGCTGCGCGCCGACGTGCGCGAACGCATCGAGCGCACCAAGCGCCTGGAGCAGGCCGCGCAGGCCCGCGACGCCGTCCTCGAGCAGCTGCTCGACACCGTGGGCGAGCTGCCGCTGCCCGAGGGGGCGGTGACCGCCCGGATCGAGGAGCACTTCGCCGACGGCCACGGCGACGAGGAGCACCGCGAGTCCTTCGAGTCCGACCTGCGCCGCAACCTGGTCGCCCAGTTCGTCCTCGACGAGGTGGTCAAGGCCGAGGAGATCGGCGTCGAGCAGGACGAGCTGACCTCCTACGTCCTCCAGCGCGCCGCCCAGGCGGGTGTCGACCCCAACGAGCTGGCTCAGCAGTACGTCCAGAGCGGCAACCTGCCCGCCCTCGCCGCAGACGTCGCTCGCGGCAAGGCTCTGGCACTGGTCGTCGAGCGCGCCACGGTGCTCGACGCCTCAGGCCGGGAGGTCTCGCTCGACAAGCTGCGCGAGGACGGCTCGCTCGCCGTGACGTCGGACGAGGACTTCTTCGCGGGCGCCGACGAGCCGG
>DATHUJ010000141.1:0-4132 GCA_035462375.1 Jiangellales bacterium | reverse complement strand
GCGCGCTGGGACGCAGGTTGCGCGGGTCCGTGGGGCCGGACGTGGTCGTCGTCGGCCTGCCCCGCGGCGGCGTCCCGGTCGCGGCGGAGGTCGCCGATGCCCTCGACGCGCCGCTGGACGTCGTCGTCGTCCGCAAGGTGGGCGTGCCCCAGCAGCCGGAGCTGGCCATGGGGGCGGTCGGTGAGGACGGGGTCACGGTCGTCAACCAGCCGGTCGTCATGAGCGGGCGGATCCCTGCCCGCACCTTCGAGCACGCTGCGGAGCGGGCGCGCGGCGAGCTGGAGCAGCGTCTGGCCGTCCTCCGAGGGACTCGACCTCCGGAGCGCGTCGCTGGACGCACGGTGGTGCTCGTCGACGACGGACTGGCCACCGGGTCCACGGCGGAGGCGGCCGTCCGGGTGCTCCGGGCGAGGGGGGCGGCCCGCATCGTCCTGGCCGTCCCGGTGTCACCGCCCGACGCCGTGGCCCGGCTGGAGCGGCTGGCCGACGCCGTCGTGTGCCTGGAGAGCCCGGAGTGGTTCGGGTCGGTCGGGTCCTGGTACACGTCCTTCGAGCCGGTGCCCGACGAGGAGGTCAGGCGCCTCCTGACCGGCGCGCGAGCCTCGTCCGGCGGGGAGACCACAGACGTCGTCGAGGCGTCCGTGCTGGTCACCGCGGCCGGTGTCACCCTCCCGGGAACGCTCTCCGTGCCCGCCGACCCCCTGGGACTCGTCGTTTTCGCGCACGGGTCGGGGAGCAGCGCGGCGAGCCCCCGCAACGTGGCCGTGGCGGCGAGCCTGGCCGGTGCAGGGCTGGCCACGTTGCTGTTCGACCTGCTCACCGAGGCCGAGGGCCGGCGTCGGGAGGCCGTCTTCGACGTCGCCCTCCTCGCCGGGCGGCTGGTCGCCGCCACGCGGTGGGCCGCGGGACGGACGGAGGTGGAGCGGCTGCCCGTGGGCTACTTCGGGGCCAGTACGGGAGCGGCCGCGGCCCTCGTCGCCGCTGCCGACCTCGGGGACGACGTGCGGGCGGTCGTCTCGCGCGGGGGTCGCCCCGACCTCGCCGGCGATCGGTTGCCCGACGTCACCGCACCCACCCTGCTCGTGGTGGGCGGCAGGGACACCCAGGTGCTGCGCCTCAACGAACGCGCCCGGCAGCTACTGCGCTGCGAGAGCCGGCTGGAGGTCGTGCCCGGCGCGACGCACCTCTTCGAGGAGCCCGGGACGCTGGAGCGCGTGGCCGAGCTCGCCCGGGACTGGTTTCTCGGGCACCTGCCGCTCGCGCCCGGGACGGTCAGCCGAGCCTGACCCCCTCGCCCTCGCGGAGACGACGACGCACGGGTGTCCGGGCTCGTTGATCGCCCGCGACTCGGCGGGCGTGTGCACCCCGCGGACCTCGCCAGGGCGGCGAGCCGGGCCGTGCTGCCGGTCACGGTCCCGTGCCGCCCAGGAAGGTCAGGGTCGGGTCCACGACCGCCCGCCGGCGACGACCTGCCCGGCCTTGACGACGAGCCGGTCCCGGGGGCGCTCGACGACCGCCTGGGCCGCGCTGCCGGCGTCGACGATGACCAGGTCACCCGGGGCACCGATGTGCCAGCCGGGGTCCGGGCGCCCCAGCAACCGGGCGCCACCGATCGTCGCCGCCCGCAGAGCCAGCTCGATGTCGTCGTCGCGCCGGAAGGTGCTGCGGTAGGCGAGGTGCATGGACCGGTCCAGCATGTCTCCCGTCCCGTACGGCCCCCACAGGTCCCGGATCCCGTCGTGGCCGCAGGCGAGGGTGACACCGGCCTCGGCCATCAGCCGCACCGGTGGCACCGGGAAGCTGTAGACGGCGGCGGTCACCAGCGCGACCCCGGCCTCGGCCATGGCACCGGCGGTGCGTTCCTGCCGGGCCCGGTCCAGCTCCGCGAAGGCGTAAGCGTGGCTGACCGCCACGCGTCCGGCCAGGTCCAGCGCCCGGGTGCGCTCGAGCACCAGGTCGAGCTCCCAGGCGCCCAGCGTCCCCGGGTCGTGCAGGTGGATGTCGACCATCAGCCCGTGCCGATCCGCCAGGCCGAAGACGACGTTGAGGTGCCGGACCGGGTCCCCGTCGATCCCGGCGGGGTCGATGCCGCCGACCACTTCGACGCCGAGCCCGGTCGCGGCCTCGAGCAGGTCGGCGGTTCCCGGGCGGGTGAGGAGGCCGTGCTGGGGGAAGGCGACCTGCTGGACGTCGACCCGGCCCCGCATGCGCTCGGTGACGTCGACGACCGCCTCGACGCCGCGGAGCCCTACGTCCGGGTCGACGTCGGTGTGCGTGCGGACCGCGGTCGTCCCGTACGCGCTCATCGTCGAGAGCAGGTCGCTCATCCGCCCGACGTCCGGGACGCCCAGAGCCGAGCGGCGCTCCCGGTCGTGCCGGATGCGGTCGCTCAGCGCGTCGCCGGCGAGGTGCGACACCCACGGCATCCCCCACAGCGTCTTGTCCAAGTGGCAGTGTGCGTCGACCAGCCCGGGCAGGACGAGCCGTCCGGCGGCGTCCACGACATCGGCGTCCGGAGCGGCTGCCGACGCCTCGGGGCCGAGGGCCGCGATCCGGCCGTCGGCGACGAGCAGGTCGTACGGCTCCGGGCGCCCCCACAGCACGCCGCCGCGGATCATCAGGTCGGGCATCGCCACCTCCGGAGGTCGTGCCGTGGGTCACAGTCCTCGCGCCTCCCGAGGCGGTCAAGGCCCGACGGCGGACCCGCCGTACGGACCTTTGGGCCCTGCCGCCCGCGCGCCGCTGTGCGGACAATCGAGCCGACGGGGTTCCGCCGCAGGCAGGGACGGGCAGGACGGGCGATGGCGAGTGGCGCGCGAGGCAGTGCACTGTCGTGGCAGCGCGCCCTGGTGCAGGACCGAGACGCCGAGTACGGGGTCGCCGGGGACGGCCCGCCGGTCGTCTTCCTGCACGGCTGGGCGCTCGCCCACCGGGCCTACCGGCGGAGCCTGGAGCAGGTGGCCGCCCGAGGGGCGTCGGTCTACGCGCCGGCGCTGCCGGGCTTCGGCGGCACCCCCGACTTGCCCCCGGAAGACTCGACGCTGGCGGGCTACGCCAGATGGGTACGGGACTTCGTCGTCGCGGTGGGGATCGACGATCCGGTGGTGCTGATCGGGCACTCGTTCGGGGGCGGCGTCGCCATCCAGGTCGCCCACGACGCCCCCGACCTGGCCGCTCAGCTCGTCGTCGTGAACTCCATCGGCGGGTCGGCGTGGAAGGAGGGCGCCGTCGTCCGGTCCATGCGTGAGCGCCCGCTCTGGGACTGGGGTTTGCACCTGCAGGCCGACGTCATGCCGCTGCGGCAGCTGACCCGGGTCGTCCCCGTCATCGCCCGCGACCTGGTGTCCAACGTCGCCCGCAACCCCGGGGCGCTGTGGCGGGTGGGGCGCATCGCCCGGACCGCGAACCTGGTCGCCGAGCTGGAGCAGCTCAAGCGGCGCGGCGTCCCGGTCGTCGTCGTGTGGGGGGAGCAGGACCGGCTCCTGCCCCGCGCCGCTCTGCTGTCGATGCAGGCGGCCCTCGGGGGCGAGGTGGTCACCGTCCCGGGGAGCCACAACTGGTTGATCGCGGACCCCGGTGCCTTCGGGGAGGTGCTGACCAACGTGGTCGGGCTCGGCGAGCTCGGCAACCTCGCCGCCGAGGACGGCGAGGACGAGGGGGCGTCGGACGCGGTCTCCTGACCTGCCTCGTCGGTGCGCTCCGCAGGCCCCCCAAGAGGATCATCGGTGGCGGAACAGGACAGCTACGGGGGCACCTGTCCGGTTCGTCGACCGGTGATCGTTTCAGCACATCGGGCGGCGAGGTGCGGAGCCCGTCGGCGGCGTTAGGGTCGCCAGGGTGCAGCACCGGACGAGCCGGGCCGGCGCGCGGGGCGGCAGCCGCCGCCGGCTGGTTGCCGCCCTGGTGCTGGCCCTCGCCGCCGCGACCGGCTGCGGCGACGCGACCGTTCCCGCATCGAGTGACAGCGGCGACGCGGGCTCGGGCGAGGATCTCGAGGGCCGGACCTACTAGTCCACCGAGGTCCGCGGACACGACCTCGTCGACGGCACGACGGTCACGGTGAGCTTCGCCGGCGGCCAGCTGGGCGCCTCGGCCGGGTGCAACGCGATGAGCGCCCCGGCCCGGTGGCACG
>DATHUJ010000140.1:0-3984 GCA_035462375.1 Jiangellales bacterium | reverse complement strand
CGCCTGCCGCGACCACGCCCGGTGCGCTCCACCGCACCCCCAGGTCGCCCTCCACGGTCCGCGAGCGCCACAGGACCTCGACCACCTCGCGGTGGATCTCCACGTCCTCCCCGGTGGGCGTCAGCACCGAGTACACGTCGGTCGTCGCCCCGCCGACGTCCACGACGAGCACGTCCCCCGCACCGGGCACGCCTTCCGTACCGTCCGCCAGCACCTCGACACCACAGAGCACCGCGTCGGGGGTCGCCGCCCGGACCATCGCCGCGAACTCCTCCGGACGCCGGGTCAGCCCCTTCCCCCCGATCACGTGCCGGATGAAGACCTCCCGGATCGCCTCCCGGGCGGGCCGCGGGTCCAGGACACCGATCCGAGGCAGCACGTTCGCGGTCGCGATCGCCGTCCGCCCACGGGCCTCCAGCACGTCGACGACCTCGGCGCGCACCGAGACGTTGCCTGCGACCACCACCGGGGCCCGCAACCGCGCCCGCGCCAGCCGCCGCGCGTTGTGCAGCAGCACCTCGGCGTTGCCACCATCGGTCCCGCCGACCAGCAGCACGACGTCCGGCCGGGCGGACCGCAGTGCTGAGACCCCGGCCCCGTCCAGCGGACCGGCAGAGACATGGACCACGCGACTGCCCGCCGACAGCCCCACGCGGTGTCCCGCCTCCGCCGTCACCGCGCGCTCGTAGCCCACGACCGCCAGCCGCAGCCCGCCGCCCGCGCTCGAGCAGGCCAGCACGTCGGCGTGCGGCCCCAACCGTGCGCGTACGGCCCCGACCCCGTCGAGGACGTCGGTCGACGCCGTCGTCGGCACGGACGCGGAGCCGAGCAGCTCTCCCGACGACACGTCGACCAGGGTCCCCTTGGTGAAGGTGGACCCGACGTCGACGCACGCGACCAGGCCCGTGCCGGGCCGGCTCACCCCGAAGGCCCTAGGCCAGGGCCTGCGCCAGGTCGTCGACCAGGTCGCGCGCGCTCTCGATGCCCACGGACAGCCGCACGAGGTCGTCGGGAACCTCCAACGGCGACCCGGCCGCCGAGGCGTGGGTCATCCGCCCAGGGTGCTCGATCAACGACTCCACGCCGCCCAGCGACTCGCCGAGGATGAACAGCTGCGCCCGGTTGCACACCTCGACGGCCGCCTCCTCGCCGCCGTCGACGCGGAAGGACACCATGCCTCCGAAGCGGAGCATCTGCCGCTTCGCGACCTCGTGCCCCGGGGTCCCCGGCAGCCCGGGGTAGAGCACCTGCGTCACGCGCGGGTGCTGCTGGAGGAACTCCACGACCCGCTCGGCGTTGTCGCTGTGCCGGTCCATCCGTACGCCGAGGGTGCGCAGGCCCCGCAGCACGAGCCAGGCGTCGAAGGGCCCGGCGACCCCGCCCATGGCGTTCTGGTGGTAGGTGAGCCGCTCGCCCAGCTCCGGGTCCGCGACCACCAGCGCACCGCCGATCACGTCGGAGTGGCCGCCGCAGTACTTGGTCGTCGAGTGCACGACGACGTCGGCACCGAGGGTCAGCGGCTGCTGCAGGTACGGAGTGGCGAAGGTGTTGTCGACCACGAACAGCGCCCCCGCGTCGTGGGCCACGCGCCCGAGCGCCTCGATGTCCGCGACGGCGAGCAGCGGGTTGGTAGGGCTCTCGACCCAGACCACCGTGGTCTCGGGCCGGACGGCCGCGCGCACCGAGTCGACGTCCGCCACGTGCGCCGGGGTCCAGTCGACCCCCCACCGCTGGAGGACGTTGGCGAAGAGCCGGTAGGTACCCCCGTACGCGTCGTCGGGGATGACGACGTGGTCACCCGGGCCCACCACTGTACGGAGCAGGGTGTCCTCGGCGGCGAGACCGCTCGCGAAGGCGAGGCCCGTCGTCCCGCTCTCCAGGGCGGCCAGGCACTGCTCCAGTGCCGTACGGGTGGGGTTGGCGCTACGGCTGTATTCGTAGCCGCCTCGCAGCCCACCCACACCGTCTTGCTTGTACGTGCTGGTCGCGTAGATGGGCGGCACCACCGACCCGGTCAGCTCGTCGGGGTCCTGTCCGGCGTGGATGGCCAACGTGTCGAAGTCGTGCACGACCCGGAACCATACGCACACCACCGGGGTGTCAGAGGAGAGGGCCGGCTGCGGGGACTCCCGCTCCCAGACGCGACGGTGCTGCACCCGCCAGTCCTCGACGTCGGTGAAGCCCTCGCCCTCCGCGTCGGCGAACTCCCAGGTGACCTCCTCGAACGGGACCACGTCCACCCGGGTCACCTCGATGACACCCGTCCGGGCCCCGTCGTCGCCCAGCAGGACCAGCCGCTCCCCCACATGCTCGAGGACCTCGCCCTCGGTGTCGTACTCCGCGAGCAAACCGGCGGTGGCCCGCTTGCGGCCCGCCAGGACCAGGTCGGTCAGCTCCCGCCGCATCTCGCCGGGCGAGCCGAGCTCGAGGGTTCGCATGCCGTCGACACGAGGCCAGGTCATGCCGGTCGACGCTAGTCCTCCGGACGCATCAGGCGGGTGCCGGCGCCGGCTGGGCCCTTGTCGCCACCGCCTCCGGCACGGTGAGCCGCGGGAGCATGACGTGTACGAGCGGGCCGATCGCCAGCGCGTACGCGACGGTGCCGATTCCCACGGTGCCGCCGAGCAGCCAGCCGGTGGCGAGCACGGAGACCTCGAGCAGGGTCCGGACGATCCGCACCGAGTTGCCAGTCCGGCGGACCAGGCCGGTCATCAGGCCGTCCCGCGGGCCGGGGCCCAGCCGGGCACCGATGTATGCGGCGGTGGCGACGGCGTTGAGCCCGATGCCGGAGGCCAGCCACACCGCCCGTACGAGCAGGGAGTCGGGAGCCGGGAGCAGCGCGAGCGAGGCGTCGACGGCGAGCCCGATGACGACGACGTTGCTCACCGTCCCGAAGCCGGGTCGTTGGCGCAGCGGGATCCAGGCGAGCAGGACGAGCGCGCCGACGGCGATGGTGACCTGGCCGAAGGTGAGCGGCACGCGGCCGGCCAGCCCCTCGTGCAGCACGTCCCAGGGGTTCAGGCCCAGAGCGGCCTCGATCATCAGCGCCATGGAGATGCCGTAGAGGACGAGGCCGGCGTAGAGCTGGGCGAGTCGGCGCGTGAGCATGACGACGAGGATGTCGCCAGAGTGGACTTCCCTGCAAAGGCCGGTTCTGACAAAGTGGCCTGCGTGAGACGGGTCTCCGGGGCTCATCTGGCTCGGCTACTCGGCGACTGGCCCTCCGCCGGACCGCCGGGGCCCGCGTACGCACGGCTGGCGGCGGCCCTGCGGCTGCTCGTCCTCGACGGCCGGCTGCCGCTGGCGACGCGCCTGCCCGGGGAACGCGAGATGGCCGTCGCCATCGGGGTCAGCCGCACCACCGTGACCGCCGCCTACACCGCACTCCGCGAGAGCGGGCACGCGGCGAGCCGGCAGGGCTCGGGTACCTGGACGACCGTGCCCGACAGCGAGGAGCCGAGGGGCGGGCCGGGCGCGTGGAGCCCGTCGCCCCGCTCGCGGGTGCTGGACCTCGCGCACGCCTCCCCCGCTGCGCCTCCCGCGCTCCGAGCGGCGTACGAGACGGCCCTGGAGGCGCTCCCCGCCCACCTGCCCGGACACGGGTACGAGCCGGTCGGGCTCCCCGAGCTGCGGGCGGCGGTAGCCGACCGGTACACCGCGCGCAGCCTGCCCACGACCCCCGACCAGGTGCTCGTCACCAACGGCGCGCAGCAGGGCGTGAGCCTGCTCCTCGCGCTGCTGTGCGACCCCGGCGACCGGGTGCTCGTCGACCACCCGACCTACCCCAACGCGCTGGACGCGATCGCCCGACGCGGCGCCCGACCGGTCCCGGTGCCGCTCGACGAGGCCGGCTGGGACGTCGAGGCGCTGTCGGCCGCCGTCCGCCAGACGGCGCCGCGCATCGCCTACCTCATACCCGACTTCCACAACCCGACCGGGCTGCTCATGCCACCTCCCGTACGGGAGGAGCTGACCCGGACGCTG
>DATHUJ010000139.1:0-12722 GCA_035462375.1 Jiangellales bacterium | reverse complement strand
GAACGGGCAGCGCAGGAGAGTGGGAACCTGACGCGCCATGGACGAGTCCTTCCCGGTCGTCGTCACCGCGGGTAGCTTGCGATCCCCCGTGGACGACACTGTCCAGCTCCCACCGGTGGACCGAGCAGGGCGTCACCGTCGCTGCCCCGTGCACCGGCGCTCACCTCACGCTGCTGTCGCCGGCTGCGTGCTTCACGACCTCTTCGTGAGGCTGCGGGGGACTGGCATCGACCTGGCCGGGGCCGCGTGTCGGCGAGCGGGAGGTTCACGGACTCGTGGGAGTCGACCGGCATCGAGTACCACGTCGAGATCGACTCGTCGGCGTCCTCCGCCGACCTCGACGCGCTGCTCCAGCGGGTCGACACCCTGGCCGAGATCCCGCGCGCCATCCGTGCCGGGGTTGCCGTCACGCGGGTCACCTATCCACTCGACGTGCCACAGCGGCGATCATGGAGCCGGCAGGGCAGGATCGAGCGGTGACCGAGACCGGCTGGCCCGCGCGCACGACCTGGTGGCACGTCTATCCGATGAGCGCCCTGGGCGCCGAACCGGCCGCGCTGCCCGACGCCGACGAGGTGCGGCGCCGGCTGCCGCGGCTGCACGAGTGGCTCCCGTACGCGCGGGGCCTCGGCTGCGACGGGCTGTTGCTCGGCCCGGTCTTCGCCTCGGAGACGCACGGCTACGACACTGTGGACCACTTCCGGGTCGACCGGCGGCTCGGCGACGAGGGCGACCTGGTCGCGCTGGTCGAGGCGGCGCACGCGGCCGGCCTGCGGGTCGTGCTGGACGGCGTCTTCAACCACGTCGGCCGCGGCTTCGCCCGGTACGGGGAGGCGGTGGCCGGCGGTCCGTCGTCGGAGGCGGCCTCGTGGTTCCGGCTGCACTGGCCTGAGGACTGGACGCCCGGCGGCGGCGCTGAGCCGGAGCCCCAGGTCTTCGAGGGCCACGACCGCCTCGTCGTGCTCGATCACTCGTCGCCGGCGGTGGCCGACCACGTCGTCGCCGTGATGCGGTACTGGCTCGAGCGGGGCGTCGACGGCTGGCGGCTCGACGCTGCGTACGCGGTGCCGGCAGCGTTCTGGGCGCGGGTGCTGCCCCGGGTGCGCGAGCACCACCCGGACGCATGGTTCGTGGGCGAGGTGATCCACGGTGACTACGCCGGCTACGTCGCGGAGAGCGGACTCGACTCCGTGACGCAGTACGAGCTGTGGAAGGCGGTCTGGAGCTCGCTCAACGACGCCAACGCGCACGAGCTCGCGCATGCGCTGGGCCGGCACGCGGACTTCGCCGCGGTCTTCCTGCCGCTGACCTTCGTCGGCAACCACGACGTGACCCGGATCGCCAGCCGGCTCGACGACTCACGGCACGTCGCCCACGCACTCGTCGTGCTGGCGACGGTCGCCGGGTCGCCGAGCGTCTACTACCTCGACGAGCTGGGAGTCCGCGGCGTCAAGGAGGAGCGCGAGGGCGGCGACGACGCGGTCCGGCCGGAGCTACCCGCCAGGCCGCCTGCACCGGACGACCTCGATGCCGGGGCACGTGCCACGTACGACCTGACCCGCGGCCTGCTGGCCCTGCGCGCCGAGCGGCCGTGGCTGGCCACCTCCCGTACGGAGGTAGTGCTCGTCGACGCGGCGACGATCGCCTACCGGTCCACCGGCGACGGTGAGGCGTTGACGGTGCTCCTCAACGCCGGCGACGAACCGTACGGCGTGGACGAGCGGGTCCCGGCGGGGCCAGTGCTCGCGGCGGGCGACCCCGAAGGTGCGGCCTCAGACCCGCGGCTGGTGCCACCGCACGGCTGGACGGTCCTCGACGGCTGAGCAGGGAACCCCCAAGCACGCAGAGTGACCACGAACACGCCGCGGGGAGGGAAGGCTCGCGGCGTGTCGTGTCCAGTCCGGGGGGCCGGGGCTGGGTCAGGGCTGGATGCCCAGCGCCCAACCGCCCAGGGCGTAGACGGTCACCGTGATGAGCACGACCCCGGTGATGTTGAGCCACAACCCGGCACGCACCATCTGGCCGATCGTGACCTTGCCGGAGCCGAAGACGATCGCGTTCGGAGGCGTGCCGACCGGGAGCATGAAGGCGCAGGTCGCCGCCATGGCAGCCGGCACCAGCACCAGCAGCGGGTCGATCCCGATGCCCATCGCCACGCCGCCGAGTACCGGCAGGAACGTCGCGGCAGTCGCGGTGTTGGAGGTGAGCTCGGTGAGCAGCAGCACGACGGCGCACAGCGAGGCGACCAGCAGAACCGTGGGGAGCACGCCCAGGCCGGCGACCTGGGTCCCGATGTAGTCGTCGAGACCGCTCTCCTGCACCGCCTTGGCCAGGCTCAGCCCGCCGCCGAAGAGCAGCAGGACGCCCCACGGCAGACCCTTCTGCGCGGTCTTCCAGTCCAGCGCGCCCTCGCCTCGCCGCGCCGACACGGGGACGAGGAAGAGCGCGACCGCAGCGGCGATCGCGATGGACGCGTCGCTCAGGTTGGCCATGAACGGCAGCACCGCCACCAGGGCCTCCCACTCCGACAGCGGCTGCCGGAAGACCCACAACAGCGCTGTCGACACGAAGATCGCCAACACCGTCCACTCGCCGCGCGACATCCGGCCGAGGGCGGAGAGCTCGTTCTGGATGACCTGACGGCCACCGGCCACCTCGGCCAGCCGGGTGGGGTAGGCGACCCGGGTGAGGAACCACCAGGCCACCAGGAGGAACACGATCGTGAGCGGGACGCCCATCTTCATCCAGCCGGCGAAGCTGATCTCGATCCCGTACGACTGCTCGACGAAGCCGGCCATGATGAGGTTGGGCGGGCTGCCGATCAACGTGGACAGGCCCCCGATCGTGGCTGCGTAGGCGATCGCCAGCATCAGCCCCACACCGAAGTTCCGCACGCTCTTCGCGTCGGTCGCCCCGCTCCGCTCCGACACGAGGGCCAGGACCGACAGCCCGATCGGCAGCATCATCAGGGTCGTAGCCGTGTTGCTGACCCACATGCTGAGGAAGGCCGTCGCCACCATCACGCCGAGCACGAGCTGGCTAGGGCGGGTCCCGATCGAGCGCATGGTCAGCAGGGCGATCCGCTTGTGCAGCCCCCACTTCTGCATCGCCAGCGCAATCATGAAGCCGCCCATGAAGAGGAAGACCGTCGGCTCCGCGTACGGGGCGGTGGCGTCACCGGTCGAGAGCACGCCGAGCAGCGGGAAGGCGACGATGGGGACCAGCGCCGTCGCCGGGAGCGGCAGCGCCTCGGTCATCCACCAGACCGCGACGAGCACCACTACGGCTGCGGTCATCCGGGCGGAGACGGGGAGAGCCGTGCTGTCGGGCAGCAGGGCGTAGACGGCGAGGGCGAGCACCGGCCCGAGGACCCGGCCGACCCACACCCGCCGGGTCGGCGCCTCCTGCGTCGAGGCCGACTGCTGCGGGGTCTCCGGCGCCGGGGGCGTCGTACGCACCTCCGGGTCGTCGGGCGGGGCGACCCGCGCCGCCGCCGCTCGGCCGGCCGGGGTCACGGTCTGTGCCATGGGGACCTCCTGGGCGAGGGGTGTGACCTGCGTGACTTCGGCGTCACCTCTTGGTCCAGGAGGGTGACCCGCGTCACCCCGGCTGTCGCCGTTGTGGTCATAACGTTCACGAGCCGGCGACGCTGCGGCCACTCCCGCCGTGGCGAGGAGTCGGCGAGGATGGCCGGCGTGGATCCCCTCGGGTGGGTGACGCGCCGACTCGACCGCAGCGGCCTGGCCGGCCGCCTGATGGCGCTCCAGGTGGTTGTCGTCGCGCTCACCGTGGCCGTCTGCACGGCCGCCGCGCTCCTGGTCGCGGACCGACTGGCTGTGCGCGGTGCCGCTGCCCAGGTGCTGTCGACCGCCCAGGCGCTCGCCCGCTCGCCCGATGTCGTGGCGGCGCTGGAAGACCCGGACCCGTCCGCTGTTCTGCAGCCCATGGCGGAGCAGGTCCGCGCCGACACGGACACGTCCTTCGTCGTGGTCATGGCGCCCGACCGGACCCGCTACTCCCATCCGAACCCCGACCTCGTTGGCGGGCGCTTCGAGGGGACGGTCGAGCCCGCGCTGGAGGGCCGTCCCCTGACCGAGACCTTCGAGGGCTCCCTCGGTCCCTCCGTACGGGCGGTGGTTCCCGTCCGCGGCGCCGAGGAGGTCGTCGGCCTCGTCTCCGTCGGGATCACGGTCGACCGGGTCGGCGATGCCTTCCGCTCCCAGCTCCCGCTCATGACCGCTGGGCTCGCCCTCGCCCTAGGGGTGGCCGCGCTCGGCACCTGGCTCGTCGGTCGCCGGTTACGGCGGCAGACCTTCGGCCTCGGGCCCCGCGAGATCGCCCGGGTCTACGAGCACCACGACGCGGTGCTGCACGCGATGCGCGAGGGCCTGCTGGTCGTCGACCCGCAGGGCCGCCTGGTGCTGGCCAACGACGAGGCGCGACGGCTGCTCTACCTGCCGCCGGACGCCGAGGGTCGGCCGGTCTCCGAGCTGGGCCTCTCCTCCGGCCTGGTACGGCTGGTGGAGTCGGGGAGTGACGCGATGGACGAGGTCCACGTGGCGGGGGAACGGCTCGTCGTCGTCAACCAGCAGCGGACGGCGGCGGAAGGACGCGACCTGGGAACGGTCGTCACCCTGCGGGACCAGACCGAGCTCGGAAGGCTCACCGACGAGCTGGGCGCCACCCGGACCCTCGCCGAGTCGCTGCGTGCCCAGGCCCACGAGGCCGCCAACCGGCTGCACACGGTCATCACGCTGATCGAGTTGGGCGAGACGGATGAGGCCCTGCGCTTCGCGACGTCGGAGGTGGCTGGCGCGCAGGCCCTGACCGACCGACTGGTTGAGCAGGTCCGGGAGCCCGCCCTCGTCGCCCTGCTGCTCGGCAAGGTGGCCGAGGCGCACGAGCGGGCCGTCACCCTCGAGATCTCCGAGGACACGTCGCTCGCGGCGGACCACGCCGACCCGGGCGACCTCGTCACCGTCGTCGGCAACCTGGTCGACAACGCGGTCGAGGCCACGCTCCCGCAGCCGCCGCCGCGCCAGGTTCAGGTGTCGGTGCGGGAGGACGACGGCTCCATCGTGGTCCAGGTGCGCGACAACGGGCCTGGGCTCTCCACCGCGGCGCTGGAGCACGCCACCGAGAGCGGCTGGTCCACTCGTACCGTCGGGAGCGGCCGCCGCTTCGGCCGAGGGGTCGGCATGGCCCTCGTACAGCAGGTTGCTCGGCGGCGCGGCGGCGACGTGAGCCTCGCCAACGACGGCGGGGCCGTCGTGACGGTACGGCTGCCGGTCGACGGGAGAGTGCCGTGATCCGGGTCCTGGTCGTCGAGGACGACCCGCTGCTCGCCGAGGCGCACCGCCGCTACGTCGAGCGCGTGGACGGCTTCACCCCGGTCGGCGTGGTCCACAGCGGCGCTTCTGCGCTCGCCTTCCTCGGCCGTGAGCCGGTCGACCTGGTGCTGCTCGACTTCTTCCTGCCCGACACCAGCGGCCTGGACGTCTGCCGCGAGCTGCGCCGGGCCGGCCACCCCGCGGACGTCCTCGCCGTCACGTCGGCACGGGACCTCGACCTGGTCCGCGCCGCGGTGTCGCTCGGCGTCGTCCAGTACGTGCTCAAGCCGTTCACCTTCGCGCTCTTCCGGGAGAAGCTCGAGTCCTACGCCGCGTACCGGGCCGAGCTGGATCGCGCCGAGGGCGGCGATGCGGTCCAGCAGGACGTCGAGCGGCTCTTTGCCGCTCTGCGCCGCCCCTCGGTGGCGGGTGGTCTGCCCAAGGGCTTCTCCGCCGAGACGTACGAGCGGGTGCTCGACCACCTCCGCCGTGCGGGGGAGGACGTCTCGGCCAGCGACCTCGCGGAGGCCGTCGGGGCGTCGCGGGTCACCGCGCGGCGCTACCTTGAGCACCTGGCCGACCAGGGGCTGGCCGACAAGTCCCTGCGCTACGGCGGCGCCGGACGGCCCGAGCAGCTGTACCGCTGGCGTGCCACCTGAGCTGGCAGGGTCTCGACCGGCGTGCCGTTGCACCGGCTGTGAACGGGGGCGAGCGTCTGCCCGTACGTGGCGCGGGGTGCCGCCGGACCGACCGACTCCCGGGCTACGGTTCGGGCGTGGCAGCCGTCGAGATCGTCGTCGTGGGGCTGCTGCTGGTCGTGGCAGCCCTGGTCCTGGTCGCGGCGGCACTGGTGGCCGTGCGCGGCCGCGGATGGCGGTCCCCGGACCAGGACACGGAGTCGGCCGGCGACGAGGACTCGACGCCGCTGCCGCTGGTGGCGGTGGTGGTCAACCCCAGCAAGTTCGACGACGTACGGCCGCTGCGCCGGGTCATCGAGCAGGCGTGCACCCAGTACGGGTGGGCCGAGCCGCTCTGGCTGGAGACGACGGAGGAGGACCCGGGCGGCGGCCAGGCCCGGCAGGCCCTCGCCGCGGCGGCCGACCTCGTCGTGGCCTGCGGAGGCGACGGCACCGTGCGGCACGTGGCGCAGGAGCTGGCCGGCAGTGGGCGACCCCTGGGCTTGTTGCCGACCGGCACCGGCAACCTCCTGGCCCGCAACCTCGACCTGACCCTGGGCGACCCCGCCTCGGCGATGCGGGCGGCGCTGGCCGGAACCAACCGGCGCCTCGATGTCGGCTGGGCCCGGATGACCGGACCCGACGGGGAGGACCTGGGGCCGGAGGAGGCGTTCCTCGTCATGGCCGGGCTGGGCTTCGACGCCGCAGTCATGGCCGGGGCGCCGGAGGCGTTGAAGGCCAGGGTGGGCCCGTTCGCCTACGTGGTGTCGGGGCTGCGGCAGCTGCGGGGGCGGCGGGTCCGGGTGACGATCACCGTGGACGGCGGCCAGCCGATCCACCGGAGGGTGCGCACCGTGCTCGTCGGAAACGTCGGGACCCTGCTGGGCGGGCTCACCCTGATGCCGGACGCGTCGGTCGACGACGGCTGGCTCGACGGCGTGACGATCGCACCCGAGGGCCTGGCCGGCTGGGCCGCGGTGGCGCTCCGGGTGATCACCCGGACCCGCAAGGGGCACCCGCGGGTCGAGCACTGGCGGGGCCGGGAGATCACCATCGAGGCGGATCACCCGGAGCAGGCCCAGCTCGACGGCGACCCGGTGGGCCGGGTGAGCGCCCTGCACCTGCGGATCCAGCCGCTGGCGCTGGCGCTGCGGGTCCCGGTCACGGTCCGCCCCACCCGTACGCCGGGAACCGCTCCCCAATGATCACGGCAGCCGCGTAAATGGGTACTGAGCCAGGTGAGTTCACCGCGGCGCGTGCCTATTCGCCGCGGCGCGGTCCCCTTCTGGCCGAGTCGACCGGACTGGCCACGAGTCAGAGGTGGTCGCCGGACTACCCCTGGCCCTCGAGAGCGAGCTCCACGGCCTTCTCGGCGTGCAGCCGCGTGGTGTCGAAGACAGGGACGGGGGAGTCCTCCGGACCGACGAGCAGGTCGATCTCGGTGCAGCCGAACAGCACACATTGCGCACCACGGTCAACGAGAGCCCGGATCACGCCTCGGAAGGCGGCTCGCGATGTCGGGTCGACGACGCCCATGCAGAGCTCGTTGTAGATCACGTCATGGACGAGTCGGCGGTCGTCCGCGCCGGGGACGAGCACGTCGAGTCCGTGCAGCTCACGCAACCGCCCGGTGTAGAAGTCCTGCTCCATCGTGTACCTGGTCGCAAGGAGCCCGACAGTGGTGAAGCCGGCGCCGCGCACCGCCTCGGCGGTGGTGTCGGCGATGTGCACGAACGGGATCTCGACCGCCTCGGAGACCGGACCGGCAACCTTGTGCATGGTGTTGGTGCACAGGACGAGCAGCTCGGCGCCCGCGTCGACCAGCGCTCGCGCCTCGGCAACGAGAAGGTCGGCAGCCGAGTCCCAGTCGCCGGCCCGCTGAAGCTGTTCGATGGCCGCGAAGTCGACGGATCGCAAGAGGCAGTCCGCCGAGTGCAGGCCGCCGAGCCGGGCGCGGACCGCCTCGTTGACGAGCCGGTAGTACTCGATCGAGGACTCCCAGCTCATGCCGCCGAGGAGACCGATCCGCTTCATCAGCTCCTCCTTCGTCGGAGATCGAGGCCACCACCAGGTCGACAGGCATCCAGAGACGGCGCAACGGTCAGGACCCCGCGGTGTGACCACACACGAGGTCAACAAGGGCTCGTAAGACCCCCGTGGGTCTGCTCGAGGCCACACCGACCCGCATCGTCATCGGGAGCACCATCGTCGCATGCCGCCGTGATCGCGGACGCTGCCGCGGCAAGTGGGCAGCCGCCTCGGTGCATGCACCTGGCTCGGGACCCATCTACGCGGCTGCCGTGATCAGCGAGGCAAGGCGGGGCGCACGAGGGCCCCCGGCCTGGAAGCCGGGGGCCCTGCAGGTGCCGGGTGCGGTCAGACCCGCGAACTCGACCGCCGGCCGGTGAAGAGCCGGTAGAGCAGCAGCAGGATCAACGCGCCGACGATGGCCGAGACCCAGGTTGCGAGGTCAAAGAACTCGTCGTTCACGTTGACGTCGAACAGCGCCGAGGCCAAGAACCCGCCGAGCAGCGCGCCCACGATGCCGATCAGCATCGTGACGATGATGCCGCCCGGGTCCTTGCCCGGCATGATGAATTTGGCGATGGCGCCGGCGAGAAGGCCCAGCACGATCCAGCCGATGATGCCCATGTCTCTCTTTCCCCTCAGGTGGTGATCGGTTTGCATACCTCGTTGCACAGGACCTCTAGCCCCGGCGGCACCGGCCCAAACCTCGGGAGGACGATGTTCACGTGGCACACCCCCGGATGTACAGCGACGACGACCCCTACCTCGCCGACGTCCGCCGCGTCTGCCGCGCCCTCCCCGAGACGGCCGAGGTCGAGGCGTGGGGCCGCCCGACCTTCCGCGCCGGGAAGCGGATGTTCGCCGTCTTCGACGGTAACGACGACCACCCGTACGCGCTGGTGCTGAAGCCCGACCCGGCCGAGCGCGAGGCTCTGCTCGCCGACCCACGCTTCTACGTACCGCCCTACCACGGCCCGTACGGGTGGGTGGCGCTCGACCTGACGGCCGCCGAGGTCGACTGGGTCGAGGTGGCCGAGCTCGCCGAGACGTCGTACCGGCAAGTCGCGCTCAAACGGATGCTCGCCGCCCTCGACGGGCCCAGCAGCTGACGGGCCCGCCCCGGACGGCCGAACTCCAGCCGGACAACTCGGCAGCGCTTGGCGAGATCACCCCTTGGGTCACTCGCTGAGACGGGTCACTCGCTGAGACGCCGAAGGCTGTGCCGCTCCTCGGCCAGCCGCCGCAGCGCCGCCAGCACCGCCTCGAAGACCACCGTCCCTACCACCAGTCGCTCGACGCTCTCGGCGCGGCTGGACGCCTCCCCCACGTACTCGACCTCGCGTTCGGCGATCGAGTCGGCTGCCCGTGCGTAAGGCTCCAGCACGTCAGCGTCGGCGGTCCAGCCCAGGCGGTGCAGCGCGGCCACCGAGCCGGCCAGGTCGCGCCGAGCCGGGCTGTCGTCGGCCACCCGCCAGCCCAGCCGGTCCAAGACGGCGTCGACCTCCGACGCCGCCGCCAGGTCGGCCGGCCCGTCCCCGATCCGTGGCAGGGCCAGGCTGCGATGGGCCACCGCCAGCAGGTCGTGCAGCGACAGGGCCGGGTCGTCGAGTGCGACCAGCACCTCCCGTACGGAGGACAACGGCATCCGGCCGACCTCGAGCATCACCCGGACCAGCCGCAGGCGGTGGACGTGCTCCGGCCCGTATGTCGCCTGGTTGGCCGCCGTCAGCTCGCCGGGTGGGAGCAGGCCCTCGCGCAGGTAGAACTTCGCGGTGGCGACCGAGACACCACCGGTGCGGGCCAGCTCCGAGATCCGCACGAGGCCCCCTTGACTCCCGGAACGGAGAGTAGCACTATCCGTACTGGATAGTTCTACTACCCATAACGGAGTCCCCCATGGAACCGCTGCTCACGCTCTCGGACGGCTCGCGCACCACCGCGGGCGTGCTGTTGCTCGCGATCGTCACGATCGAGTTCGGCGGGACCTTCCTGCTCCGGGTCGTCCGCGGGGGCTTTCCGATGACGCCCTTCCAGCAGTCGTTCGCCCGGGCGGGGCACGCCCACGCGGGAGTGCTGGTGATCCTGGCTCTGGTCTGCCAGGTGCTCGTCGACGCGACGACGCTGACGGGAATCTGGCAGACAGTGGCCCGAAGTGGGGTAGCCGTGGCGGCGATCCTCATGTCGGCGGGCTTCTTCCTGTCGTCGATCGGGCGCGACCGGCACTCGCCCAACCGGCTGATCGCGCTGGTCTGGCTCGGGGCCGCCTCGCTGGCCGCGGGTGTCATGACACTCGGCGTCGGGCTGCTGGTCACGTGAGCGAGGGGTGCGGGGAGCACGCGGAGCTCGGTGCCCGGGCCAGCTCGGCCCGCCGGAGGGCGGGCCGACGCGGGACCTCCGACACGCCCCGCCGGAGGGCGGGTCGACGCGGGACCTCCGCCCCTCCCCGTACGGGCCCCGCACGTCGACGCTGGGACCGGAGGTGCGTGAGATGAAGGTCCTGGTGAGCGTGGCGAGCAAGCACGGCGCGACCAAGGAGATCGGGGACCAGGTCGCCGAGACGCTCGGCACCGCGCTGCAGTCGCTCGGGGTGACGGCCCAGGTGGATGTCCGCGACCCGGAGCAGGTCCGGGACGTCGCCAGCTACGACGCAGCGGTGCTGGGCAGCGGGATCTATGCCGGGCACTGGCTCGAGCCGGCGCGGACGCTGGTCGAACGGGAGGCTGAGACCTGGCGCAGCCGCCCGGTCTGGCTCGTCTCGAGCGGACCGCTCGGCGACCCGCCCAAGCCGGAAGGCGAGCCGCCCGACGGTGCACGGTTGGCCGAGCTGATCGGGGCACGGGGGCACCAGGTGCTGTCGGGGCGGCTCGAGCGTGCCTCGCTGGGCCGGGGCGAGCGGCTGGTCGCGCGGATGGTCAAGGCTCCCGACGGGGACTTCCGCGACTGGGGAGAGGTCGACCGGTTCGCGGGCGAGGTCGCGGAGGCTCTGGCCGCGAACTGACCCGCCCCCCATTCCGGTTGATCATGGAGGGATCGCCCTTGCACGCGGGGTTCCAGGGCGATCCGTCCATGATCATCGACGACTCCCACCGCCTCGGCCCGGTCCACGACCGGTGACCGGCGTGTCGCCACCCACGAGCCGGGAGGGGACGCGGGGAGTAAAGCCGGGCGCGGGCGCGCCACCGGGGAACGCGCCCCGCCTACGCTCGACCGCGGAATGCACACACCGCGAGACCCCACCCCCGCTGAGCTCCGCGAACGGCTCGCCGGCCTCACCCTGCGCGACGAGCACCGGCTGCGCCGCCGCCTCGACCGAACCAGGAGCCTGCGCGACGCCCAGGCCCGTGCCGAGGCGCTCGCCGAGCTGGACCGGACCGTCAGGGCAGCCGAGCAACGGGTCGAACGTCGCCGCAAGGCCGTGCCCCAGATCACCTACCCGCCGGACCTCCCGGTCAGCCAGCGCCGTGACGACCTCGCCGCCGCCATCCGCGACCACCAGGTCGTCGTCGTCGCGGGCGAGACCGGCTCGGGCAAGACCACCCAGCTCCCCAAGATCTGCCTGGAGCTCGGCCGCGGGATCAGCGGCGCGATCGGCCACACCCAGCCCAGGCGGATCGCCGCCAGGAGCGTCGCCGAGCGCATCGCCGAGGAGCTGGGCACCGAGCTCGGCGAGGCCGTCGGCTACAGCGTTCGCTTCGCCCAGCGAGCCGGCGAGGAGACACTCGTCCGGTTGATGACCGACGGCATCCTGCTCGCCGAGATCGCGCACGACCGGCTGCTCCGCCGCTACGACACGATCATCGTCGACGAGGCGCACGAGCGGAGCCTCAGCATCGACTTCCTGCTCGGGTACCTGGCCCAGCTGCTCCCGCGCCGCCCCGACCTCAAGCTCGTCATCACCTCGGCGACCATCGACCCGCACCGCTTCGCCCGGCACTTCGGCGACGCGCCGGTCGTCGAGGTCTCCGGGCGCACCTACCCGGTCGAGGTCCGTTACCACCCGGTCGTCGACCCGGAGGCTGAGCCGGGCGACCCCGCGGCCGACCCGGACCGCGACCAGGTGCAGGCCGTCCTCGACGCCGTCGACGAGCTCGCCCTCGAGCCCCCGGGCGACGTCCTCGCCTTCTTCTCCGGCGAGCGCGAGATCCGCGACGCCGCCGAGGCGCTGCGCCAGCACGTCGGCGACGGACCCGAGGTGCTCCCCCTGTACGCGCGGCTGTCCGCCGCAGAGCAGCACCGCGTCTTCGCGCCGCACCGGGGCCGCCGCATCGTGCTGGCCACCAACGTCGCCGAGACCAGCCTGACGGTGCCGGGGATCCGCTACGTCGTCGACCCCGGCACGGCCCGCATCTCCCGCTACAACCGCCGCACCAAGGTGCAGCGCCTCCCGATCGAGGCCGTCTCCCAGGCGTCGGCGAACCAGCGGGCCGGTCGTTGCGGCCGCGTCGCACCGGGCATCTGCATCCGGCTCTACACCGAGGACGACTTCGAGTCCCGCCCGGAGTTCACCGAACCGGAGATCCTGCGCACCAACCTGGCGTCGGTCATCCTCCAGATGGCGAACATCGGCCTGGGCGACATCGAGCGGTTCCCGTTCGTCGAGGCCCCCGACGCCCGCAGCATCGCCGACGGCATCGTGCTCCTCGAGGAGCTGGGCGCCACCCTTCCCGGTCGGGGCGAGGGTGGCGGG
>DATHUJ010000138.1:0-7142 GCA_035462375.1 Jiangellales bacterium | reverse complement strand
CGCGGCGCTGGTCCAGCTCCCCGCCATCGGCGTCCTCGGCGCAGCGAGCGTCGCCGCGGTCATGCTGCTACCGCGATGGTCCGTCGCCCTCTCCTGGGCGCTCGTCGTGGGATCCATCTTCGTCGGGCCAATGTTCGGCCCTCCCTGGGGCGGCGACCGGATAGACAGATGAGCTCGATGCCCAGGATTGACAGCTGTGGTTGGACTTGAAGGCGCGGACACGACGGCGCAACGATGACGGGCGACTAGCTGCCCGGTCGCCCTGGGAGGCTCCATGCCGAAGCCGATCTTGCTGGCCGTGCACGAGCAGCTGACTGATCGAGAAGCGCTCCAACGGGAACTCGCCAGCCGATACTCCCCTGGTTATGAGATCATTTGCGAGGCCTCTCCGGTCTCTGCGCTCAGGCGGCTGGACGTGTTGCGGGCAACAGCCGAGGCGAACGTGCTCATCGTGTTCGCCGCCAGCCAGATGGCCACGATGCCAGCCGCCGAGTTCCTCGAGCAGGCCCGTAAGTTGCATCCGCATGCGCAGCGAGTGTTGCTGATCCCGTGGAGCAACCGGTCGTCGTCCAAGGCCGTCTTGAGAATGATCTCGCAGGGACGCTTCGACAGGTACACCACCGTTCCCAGCCGCTCCCCGGACGAGGACTTTCACTACGTGGTCACCGAGCTTCTGCGCGACTGGCAGCACCAGCATCCCGACAGGCGGACCGTCGTCACCCTGATCGACCGGCGGTGGTCGCCTCGCTCCTACGAGATCCGTGACCTACTGCAGCGGGGCGGACTGCCATTCGCCTTCCATGGCGCCGACTCTCCCGAGGGGCAAGCGTTCCTGGGCCGAGCCGGGCGTGTGGACGGGCCGTTCCCGGTCCTGATCCGGTACGACGGACACGTTCTGACCAACCCCACCAAGGAGCAGATCGCGCAGGCCCTCGGGGTCCGGCACGCGTCGACCGAGGGCGTCTTCGACGTCGTCGTCGTGGGTGCTGGACCGGCCGGATTGTCCGCTGCCGTGTCCGCGGCCTCCGAGGGACTGGGAACCCTCGTCGTGGACAGGGAGTCGATCGGCGGTCAGGCAAGCAGCAGCTCCCTCATCCGCAACTACCTCGGGTTCCCCCTCGGCGTCAGCGGCGCCGACTTGTGCAACAGGGCTCTCGACCAGGCGTGGTCGTTCGGCGCCGAAACCTCGGTGCTGCGCGAGGTGACGGGTTTGCGCGTCGACTCTGAGCAGTTGAAGCTTGGGCTCGCCGACGGCGCGGAGCTCACCGCGCGTGCCGTCGTCCTCGCCACGGGAGCCACCTATCAGCGCCTCGGCGTTCCCCGCCTCGAGGTCCTGGTCGGTGCGGGCGTGTTCTACGGCGGCGGCATCACCGAGGCTCCAACCATGACCGGAGAGCACGTGTTCGTGGTCGGCGCCGGGAACTCCGCCGGACAGGCCGCCGTCCACCTGGCGAGATACGCCCGGCAGGTCACCATGATCGTCCGAGGTGCGGGGCTCGCGGCAAGCATGTCCGACTACCTCGTGAAGACGATTGAAGCCACCCCGAACATCGACGTCCGGTTGCGCACCACCGTGGTCGACGGCGACGGCGTCGGCAGACTCCGGGGGCTGGTCCTGCGCGATGATGTCACGGGCCGGGTGGAGACGGTGACTGCAGCTGCCCTGTTCGTCCTCGTCGGCGCCACGCCGCACACCGATTGGCTCCCGAAGGGCATCCACCGCGACGACAAGGGATTCATCCTCACGGGTCAAGACCTGGCGTCGAGCAGGCCTGGCCAACGCGTCCGCACACGGGCCCCGCTGCCACTAGAAACCAGCGTGCCCGGTGTCTTCGCCGCCGGGGACGTCCGACACGGCTCAGTCAAGCGCGTTGCATCCGCCGTGGGGGAGGGAAGCGCCAGCATACGGTCCGTGTACCACTACCTATCACCACTCGTCTGAGCGCCCGGTCAGTGCCCGCATCGAACGCCACCGCTGAGTCGCTGGCACAGGACAGCCGGCCATCCTTTCCGGCAACCAGCCTGCGCCGGAGTGCAACGCGACCAAGGGTGCTCAGCTGGAAGACAAACAGCATCGGTCAACTCCTGTCGAGCCGTCCGACGTGGTCAACGGATACACCCGTGAGGCCCACCGCTTCGAAGGCATGTACCGGCGAAGAGCCCTGCGGATTGAGTTCGAGGTCGTTGTCACGGCCTCACTCTTGTCCGGCTGGCGCAGGGTGGTGCCAGTGGCCGCCCGGCGCCCTCAGGTGGTGAACACGCACCTCCGAGGAGGGGCGAGCAGGGGCGTTTGCGAGCGCACTGGCGACGGGGTCTTCTTTGCACGCCGTACCGATCTTGAACGGTGCCCAACAGGAGGTCCTATGCGGGTTCCATCGAGGCACCGTCGCCGCGGTCCACGGCGGGCGTTGAGCGAGGATCAGATCCTGGACGCCGCGTTCGCCCTGATGGACGAGGGTGGGGCGGCCGCGGCCTCGGTGCGGGGTATCGCTGCTCGGGTCGGGGTGACCTCGAACGCGGTGTCCACCTACTTCCCGGACAAGGCCGCCGTGGTCGCGGCGCTGGTCGAGCGGCTGCTCGGGGAGGTTGCGCAGCCGGCGGCGGGTTGGGCTCGGGTAAGGTCGATGTCGAGGGGCGAGGTCGGGTTCAGGCGGCGCTTGCCACCACGCCTAGCCAAGAAGCACGCCATGGCCTTGTTCTCCCGCCGGTCATCCCCGTCACTGCCGTCCGCGGCGACACCCACCGCTCCGGTCGCGGGCGAGGCCGCCGCCCCTGATCCACGCCTCGGGCATCGGGGACATCTCGGTTGGATCGTGGCCGCGGCGTTGGTGACCGGGTTCGTCGCCGCGGTGCTCGTGGTCGCCGCACCGTTCGTCCCGGTCACCGAGAGTGCGATCACCGGCGCGGTCTTGTGTGGGTTCGCGTTCGGGTGGGCGGTGCTGTTCCTGCTCTCGCACCGTTTCACCGATCAACCCCAACGATGGGCTGCGATTCCCGCGCTGTTCATGGGGCTGGGCGGACTTCTGCTGCTGGCGTTCGGCTCGCCGATGCGCGAGGTGCTCAGCTGGGTGTGGCCGCCGATGCTCCTGGCCCTGGTGGTCTGGTTGGTGATGCGGGTGCGCCGCGACATGCGCAGCCGCGTCGGACGCGTCCAGCTCTACATCGTGTTCACCATCCTGGCCATGTGCGCGGTCGGAGGCGGCTGGCAAACGGTGCGCGAAGCCTCGGACACAAACCCCTATCTGGTGTCCGGTCGTCTGATCGACGTCGGTGGACACCAGCTGCGTCTGGACTGTGTCGGCTCCGGGAGCCCGACCGTCGTCCTCGAACCTGGCGCGGGTGGGACGTCGGCCAGCATGGGGTGGATCGTCCCGGCCGTGGCCAGCCAGACCCGGGTGTGCGTGTACGACCGGGCAGGTCGCGGCGGGAGCGAGGCCGCCGACGGCCCTCAAGACGGCGCACGGGTCGCTACCGACTTGCACACGTTGCTGCACCGGGCGGGCGTTCCCGGGCCTTACGTGTTGGCGGGGCACTCCTTCGGCGGGCTGTACGTGCGCATCTTCGCGGCGCACTACCCCGATGAGGTCGCGGGGCTGGTGCTCATCGACTCCACCGCGTCGCACGAGCCGGCCAAGTCCGTCATCCCTTCCACGGCAGGCGAGAGCTCTTATGACGCTGTGGGCCGGTTCGGCATCCTGGTGTCTCTCTCCGCCCGCGTCGGGTTGGCGCGCTTGTACGGCGATCTCGTAGGCGGCAGCCTCCCGGCCCGCTCTGAAGAGCAGCTACGAGCTGACACCGCAAAGGCGGGCACCGTGCGCAGTGTCGTCGAGGAGTACCTGCGAGGCGGTGACGCGTCTCAGGAGGCTGCGTCTCTGCGCGACCTCGGTGACAAGCCTCTGGTCGTGCTCACCGCCGGGGTCCACCCCGCGTCCTGGATGACCGCGCAGAAGGAGACGACGACGCTGTCGAGCAACAGCGTGCACCGAGTGGTCGACGACGCCACCCACCAAGGGATGCTGGACGAGAAGCAATACGCCGCCCGCACCAGCCAGGCCGTCCTCGACGTCGTCACGTCGTTCCGAAACAACCAGCCGCTGACGACCGACCACTGAACTGACAACCGCCAGCTGGGCGGTTCAACCGTCGATGAGGCCCGGCAGGTTCACGGGCGACCCCGGAGGTCAGCATGAAGGCTCTGACGCAAGATCGGTACGGAACCGCGGATGTGGTGAAGTTGCGCGACATTGAGCGGCCGAGCCCGGGCGAGGGGCAGGTCCTGGTACGCGTCGTCGCAGCCGGGATGGACCGCGGCGCGTGGCACTTCATGGCAGGTGAGCCCTACCTGATGCGGCTGCTGGGGTTCGGGTTCCGGGCCCCGAGCGTCGCCGTTCCGGGTACGAACTTCGCCGGCGTGGTCGAGGCCGTCGGCCTGGGCGTCACCGGCTACCGGCCGGGTGAGGAGGTGTACGGCGCCACCCGGGGAACCTTCGCCGAGTACGCGGTGGCGCCGATCGAGAAGGTCGCTCCCAAGTCGCCCCAGTTGTCGTTCGAGCAGGCCGCGGTCCTGCCCTATCCGACCTTCGTCGCGATGCAGGCGCTGCGCGACCACGGCCACGTGCAGCCGGGGCAGCGCGTCCTCGTCGTGGGCGCATCCGGCGCCGTGGGCACGATCGCAGTTCAGCTGGCGGTCGCGTTCGGCGCCACCGTGACCGGCGTGTGCAGCGGCGGCCACGCCGACCTCGTGCGCTCCCTGGGCGCCAGCGACGTCATCGACTACACGACACAGGACTTCGCTGGCGGCTCGCGCCGCTTCGACCTGATCCTCGACATCGGGGGCCGAACGTCGGTGGCACGGCTCCGCCGCGCCCTCACCCGGACAGGGACCCTCGTCATCCTGGGCGGCGAAGGCGACCGCTGGATCGGTGGCACCCAACGACAGCTGTGGGCCAACATCCTGTCGCCGTTCGTGCCCCAGAAGCTCGTCGCGTTCGTCGTCAAGGAGAACGCCCGCGAGTTGTTGCAGATGAACGAACTCGTGGCCGCCGGGAAGATCACCCCCGTCCTCGGACCGACATTCCCGCTCCCTGACGGAGCAGCCGCCATCACAGCGTTCGAGAAGGGCGACACTCAGGGACGTATCGTCATCTCCACGTGACGTGTACATCCGCTCACGGCGGCAGCCAACCTGAGCCAGCCTGGCACCACACCCTCGGCTCCGGTCGGTCGAGGGACTACGGACGGGAGAAGGAGACATGGCCAGCAGCCAGCAACAGTTCACCACCGACATCACCGACCTTCCGCCGGCCAGGCCCACCGAGGTGGTGGGGTTGTCCGACGGTGATCGATACGAGCTGAGGATCGGCCCGGTGGCCAAACGCGTCGGTGACGCCGCCGTCCGGATGCTCGCCTACAACGGCTCCATCCCGGGCCCCATCCTGCGAGTGCGGCAGGGAGCACACGTTGTGGTCGACATCGAGAATCAGGGCGACATGGAGAACACTGTCCATTGGCACGGCCTGCGACTGGACAACCGCTACGACGGCACGCACCAGACCCAGGCACCTATCCAGGTCGGGGGCCGCTTCACGGCCGTGATCAAGTGCCCCGATCCCGGCGCCTACTGGTATCACCCACACGTCAGGTCCGATTACGGCATCGAGATGGGGTTGTATGGCGGCATCATCGTCGACCCCGACGACGCCGGCTACTGGCCGCCGGTGCATCGGGAACTGTTCCTCACCCTCGACGACCTGCTCGTCGAGCAGGGCCAGGTCGCGCCGTTCAGCCGCGACGAGACGACCCATGCGGCCATGGGGCGCTTCGGGAACGTGGTCCTGGTCAACGGGGAGACCGACCTCGCGCTGACGGCGAGGCGAGGTGAGGTGCTGCGCCTCTACCTGCTGAACACCGCCAACACCCGCGTGTTCAACGTCGGGCTCCCGGGGGCACGGATCAAGCTGGTCGGCGGGGACAGCGGACACGTCGAGCAGGAGGAATGGGTCAACGAGGTCGTGCTCGCGCCGTCGGAGCGGGTCGTGGTGGACGTGATGTTCGAGGCGGCGGGCGAGTTCACGCTGCAGCACCGCACCCCTGACCGGGTTTACCCGCTCGCCGCCGTCACGGTGCATCAGGAGCCGGCCGAACCGTCCCTCGCCGAGAGCTACACACAGCTGCGCAGCTATCCGGACATGGCGTCCGAACGTGCCCGCGTCCAGCAGTACCTGGAGGCGCCGCCCGACAAGACGCTCTCCTTCCTCGCCGAGATGAACCTGCCGGATCCCGAGGGCGACGCCCCGGTGGTCTACGCCTGCCCGATGCATCCTGATGTGGTCAGCGAGAGCCCCGCGCACTGCCCACAGTGCGGCATGAAGCTCGTCGCGGTCGCGGCCGTGACGAGGTTCGTGTGTCCGATGCACCCCGAGATGGTCAGTGACGAGCCCGGGCACTGCCCGAAGTGCGCGATGAAGCTGGTCCCCAAGCAGCTCGTCGACCAGGCCGCCGGCCACGGTCACGAGCACGAGCACGCCGGCCACGGCGACGGGCACGAGATGCACGGCGAGCACGCCGGGCACGGCGACGGGCGCGCAGAAGCGGCCGAGCCGGCCCACGCCGGCGCGCCACACAGCCATGGAGCCTCCGGAGGCCACAACTCCTCCGGCGGCATCGAGTGGGAAGACGACATGGTCGAGGTCAACCGCATGACCACCCCAGCGAACTTTCAGTGGAAGCTCGTTGACGCAGACACCCAGGCAGTGAACGCCGCGATCGAGTGGCAGTTCCGGGTCGGGGACCAGGTCAAGATCCGGCTAGTCAACGAGAGGGCCGGGGACCACCCGATGCACCACCCCTTCCACATACACGGCGCCGGTCGCTTCCTGATCCTCAGCCGCGACGGCGTCATCGAACGCAACCTGGTCTGGAAGGACACCGTCCTGCTCCGCACCGGCGAGACGGTCGACATCCTGCTGGACGTCACCGAACCCGGCACCTGGATGGCGCACTGCCACATCGCCGAGCACCACGAGACGGGAATGATGTTCCACTTCGAGGTGGCCGAATGACAGCCACCCGCACGTGGGCCGCTCGGCCAGCGCGCGTCACGCGTCGAGCATGGTGGTGACGAAGGGATGGCGCAGCATGTG
>DATHUJ010000137.1:0-2077 GCA_035462375.1 Jiangellales bacterium | reverse complement strand
CCGGGTCGTCCTCCTGGACGCTGGACGCGTCGTCGCAGAAGGTACGGCGGACGCCCTCAAGGCCCGCGTCGGGCAGGCACGGCTGGAGCTCGTGCTGGGTTCCCGGTCCGACGCGGCGATCGTCGCCCGGGCGCTCGCCCCGGCACGGGCGTCCGAGCCGGCGTCCTCGCCCACCGGCTGGGTGCTGGAGGTGCCGACCGCGCCGTCGGTCGAGGCGTGCTCGGCGCTGCTGTCGCGCATCGCGGGCAGCGGTGTCGAGCCGATGCGCTGGGAGCTGCGGACCCCCACGCTCGACGACGCATTCCTCGCGCTCACCGGTCGTGCGCAGTCGTCGCCCGATGCGCGTTCCCCAGACACCGACAGGTCCACCGATGCCGCCCGAGTGGAGGTGCCCACGTGACGGCATCCCTGACAGCGCTGAGCGACGTGGCGGCCATGACCGGCCGCACCCTGCGCATCACCGTCCGCCAGCCGGAGAACCTTCTCCTGGGGGTCGTCCTCCCGGTCATGATCACGCTGGTCTTCGTCACCGCGTTCGGTGGCGCGATCGAGGCCGCGACAGGCGGCGAGTACATCACCTACGTCGTTCCCGGCGTCATCCTGCTGTGTGCGGGCTACGGCGCGGCGAACACCGCGGTGGGCCTCGTCACCGACGCCGGCGGACCTTTCCTCGACCGCTTCCGGTCACTGCCCGTGGCCCCATCCTCGCTCCTCTGGGCGCACGGTCAGGTGAGCCTCGTCCGCAACCTGACCAGTACGGCGGTGGTCGTGACTGTCGCGCTGCTCCTGGGCTTCCGCTCGGCAGCGGGCCCGACCGCCTGGCTTGCGGTCGTAGGGCTGGTGACGGCTTACGTGGCGGCGATCAGCGCCGTGGCGGTCTTCATCGGGGTGGTGGTGCGCTCGGCGGAGGCGGCGGGTGGGTTTGCCTTCGCCATGCTGTTCTTGCCGTACGTCTCCAGTGCGTTCGTCCCGGTCCGGACGTTGCCATCGTGGCTTGCTCCTGTGGCGGAGCACCAGCCGGTGACCCCGACCACCGAGGCGATCCGCTCGCTGTTGCAGGGGACGCCGGTCGGCTCTCATGCCTGGACGGCGCTGGCCTGGACGACAACCGTGACGGTCGTGTTCGCCACGGCCGCGGCCTGGGTGTTCAGGCGGCGCGGTCGCTGACCGTCCGGCATTCCCTGCGTTACTCCGCGACGCACCAGCGCCGTGGAGCATTGACCACAGCCTGCCGACGGATGCGCCGGCGCTGACCGAAGACGAGCCGGACACAGGAGCTGCTTCGGGCTGCCGGCTCGACGAGGGCTTGACACGTTCCGTCGCTGAGACGACCTTGCGGGGCAACCCCGGTCGTCGGGGGGATGAGTCGAGGGGGGCAATCATGTGGCATCGTCGTGCGTGGATCCGAGGGTTTGCCGTTGCCGTGGTGGCGGTCGGGGCAGCGTTTCTGAGCCCGCCGGCGACTGCGGCACCACCGCAGATCGACCGGGAGGTGGTCGACGACCAGTTCACCGACGAGTTCCTCACCGAAGAGTGCGGGGTGCCGGTCGAGACGACGCTGACGGGCCGGATCGCCAACCGGGCCTTCGACGAGGACGGGACGGGTGTCGTCAACGTCTTTACGATCAACTTCACGTACACCGCCACGTCCGGCGGAAACAAGGTGCGCTTCAAGGACGTGGGTGGCGACGTGCTCAAGGTCCTTCCGGACGGCACACTTGTCCTCGCCATCATCGGGCAGCTCCCCTTCGACTTCACCGGCGTACTCAAGCTCAACCTCACGACCGGTGAGGTGATCCAGGAGCCGCACCACTTCACCGCGGACACAACGAAGATCTGCGCGAGGCTCACCCGCTGAGCGCGATCCGCCTGGCGTGAGCCGCCCACGTCAGTGACGGCCGCCGCCGGAGGACCGGTTACGCCAGGTCAGTCCACCGGTTCGGCCGGAACCCGGTCGACGGCGCGGACGAGCCGGCGGAGGGTAGCCGCCAGCTCACGCAGGTCGGCGCCCACGAGTGCCTGCGGTCCGTCGCAGAGGGCCTGGTCGGGGTCGGGATGGATGTCGACGAGCAGCCCG
>DATHUJ010000136.1:0-6036 GCA_035462375.1 Jiangellales bacterium | reverse complement strand
GATCAAGCGCCACCGCGATCCGTTGGGCGTCATTCGGAGCAACCGTCCGGTGCTGCCGTCGGTGGCCGACGAGGGGCTCGCATCGGCCGGCTGACCTGCTCCCGACCGGCGGAGATGGTGCGGCAGACCCGACCGTCCACGAAAGGCCTTGCGCTGATCTGGCAAGCCGTCGACAAGTCCTGCCGACCTTGTCAGCGGCTTCACGACCAAAGGCCCTCCCATCATGTGAGACAAGCGGCGTAACGTGCACCACATCCCGCGATCCGGCCCGCGCGGCACCCCGTACGGGTCTGGTTGCGTACACCCGTTCCCGGGTCCCCCAGCGCCGGTGGGTCGGGCGGACGGAGCGACTGACGCGAAAGGGTGACGACGCCGATGACGACCGACACGACCCCCCAGACCAGCGCCCCCACGACCCATCAGCGGCTGCTCGACTGGGTTGCAGAGGTCGCCGAGCTCACCCAACCCGACCGGGTGTACTGGTGTGACGGCTCCGACGAGGAGTGGACCCGGCTGACGGACGAGCTGGTCGAGGCGGGGACCCTCGAGCGCCTCGACCCAGCCGCGAAGCCCAACTCCTTCCTGGCCCGGACCGACCCCACCGACGTGGCCAGGGTCGAGGAGCGGACCTTCATCTGCTCCGTCCGGGAGGAGGACGCCGGCCCGACCAACAACTGGCGGGACCCGGTGGAGATGAAGGCCGAGATGACCGAGCACTACCGGGGGTGCATGCGCGGCCGGACGATGTACGTCGTGCCGTTCTGCATGGGCCCATTGACCGCGGCGGAGCCCATGTTCGGCGTGGAGATCACCGACTCCGCCTATGTCGTCGCGTCGATGCGGATCATGACCCGGATGGGCAGCCACGTCCTCGAGCGCATGGGTGACGAGACGCCCTTCGTCCCCTGCCTCCACTCGGTCGGCGCACCCCTCGAGCCCGGCCAGGACGACGTGCCGTGGCCGTGCAACGACACGAAGTACATCACCCAGTTCCCCGAGGAGCGGATGATCTGGTCATACGGGTCGGGGTACGGCGGGAACTCGCTGCTCGGCAAGAAGTGCTACTCGCTGCGCATCGCCTCGGTGATGGCCCGTGACGAGGGCTGGCTCGCCGAGCACATGCTGATTCTCAAGCTGACCTCACCGGAGCAGAAGGTCTACTACGTGGCGGCCGCATTCCCCTCTGCGTGTGGCAAGACCAACCTGGCCATGCTCGAGCCGACGATCCCGAGCTGGAAGGTCGAGACCCTCGGCGACGACATCGCCTGGATGCGCTTCGGCTCCGACGGGCGGCTCTACGCCCTCAACCCCGAGTACGGGCTCTTCGGCGTCGCGCCGGGGACGGGCTGGCACACCAATCCCAACGCCATGCGCACCGTGGCGAAGGGCAACTCGCTCTTCACCAACGTCGCCCGGACCGACGACGGCGACATCTGGTGGGAGGGCATGACCAAGGAGCCCCCTGCACACCTGGTCGACTGGAAGGGGCGGGATTGGACGCCGGACTCCGACGAGCCGTCCTCGCACCCGAACTCCCGCTTCTGCACGCCGATCACCCAGTGCCCGATCATCGCCGCGGAGTACGAGGACCCGCGCGGCGTACCGATCTCGGCGATCCTCTTCGGGGGCCGCCGCGCCTCGACCGTCCCGCTGGTGACCGAGGCGCGGGACTGGATCCACGGTGTCTTCCTGGGGGCAACCCTGTCGTCCGAGACCACTGCGGCCGCCGCTGGCAAGGTGGGTGTGGTACGTCGTGAC
The DNA here is from genome assembly GCA_035462375.1 of Jiangellales bacterium. Lineage (GTDB taxonomy): Bacteria > Actinomycetota > Actinomycetes > Jiangellales > Jiangellaceae > DASTQL01. The sequence continues at coordinate 4,278 of DATHUJ010000136.1, read as the reverse complement.
CCGATGGCCATGCTGCCGTTCATCGGCTACAACGCCGGCGACTACTTCAGCCACTGGATCACCCTCGGTAAGGAGGCCGACGCCACCAAGCTGCCGAAGATCTTCTACGTCAACTGGTTCCGTCGCGCCGAGGACCGCTCCTTCTTGTGGCCCGGCTTCGGGGAGAACTCCCGCGTCCTCAAGTGGGTCATCGAACGGCTCGAGGGGCGGGCCACGGCCACCGAGACTGCGATCGGCTGGGTGCCCACCCCCGACGCTCTGGACACCGAGGGCCTCGACCTCGAGCCGGAGCGGCTCGCCGCCTGCCTCACCGTCGACGAGGAGGAGTGGAAGGCGGAGGTCCCGCAGATCCAGGAGTGGTTCGACAAGTTCGGCACCCAGCTCCCGACGCTGCTGTGGGCCGAGCTGGACGGCCTGAAGCTGAGGCTCGGGCTGGTCTAGCCGGTCCAGCCCTCCGCCATCAGGGGCCGGGGGCGAGATCTCCGAGGTCGAGCAGGACGGTGCGCAACAGGTCCCTGAGCTGTGCTTGCTGCCGGTCCGTGAGCGAGGCGAGGAGCCGCCGCTCCGTCCCGAGGTGTCCCTCGATCACCTCGTCGACCAGGTCGTGACCCTGCCGGGTCAGGCGGATGACGACGGTCCGGCGGTCGCGACCCGGCGCTCGGGTGACCAGTCCCCGCTGCTCCAGGCGGTCCACCCGGTTGGTGATGGCGCCGGTCGTGACCATGGACTGCCGGACGAGGTCGCCGGCCGTGAGCTCGTACGGCTCGCCGGACCGCCGGAGGGTGGCCAGCACGTCGTACATCCAGGCCTCGATGCCGTGGCGGGCGAAGTTCTCGCCGAGGTGGCGGTCGACGAGCCGGGACAGTCGGGAGATGCGGCCGATGGCACCGACGGGAGAGGAGTCGAGGTCGGGTCGCTCCCGAGACCATTGCTCGAGGAGGGCGTCGACGGCGTCGCGGCGGCTGGCGTTCATGTGGCGAGTCTAGCATTTCTCTTGACATTCGCTAGATGAACATTGAGACTCTTCCCGTGGATCTCCGCGGCCGCGCCATGGCCATGCCTATCGCGACCCTCGCCGCCCCCGTCTCCTGGGGAACGACGTACGTGGTCGTCACCGAGCTGATGCCGGACGACCGGCCGCTGCTCGTCTCGGCGCTGCGTGCCCTGCCCGCCGGCCTCCTGCTCGCGGCGGTCGGCCTGATGACCTCGCGGTGGCGGCCCCGCGGGGCCGAGTGGGGCCGGCAGGCCGCTCTCGCCGTGCTCAGCATCGGCGCCTTCTTCCCGCTGCTCGTGGTGGCGGTCTACCGGTTGCCGGGCGGGGTGGCGGCGGCCTTCGGGGGTGTGCAGCCCCTGCTCGTCCCCCTGCTCACCTGGCTGGTCGCCGGGAACCGACCGCGCCCGGTCCAGCTGGCCGTGGGCGCGGTCGCGGCGGCGGGCGTCGCGATGGTGGTGCTGCGTCCTGGGGCAGCGATGGACTGGACCGGGTCGCTCGCTGCGCTCGGCGCCAATGTCTCGTTCGCGCTCGGCGTGGTGCTCACCAAGCGCTGGCCCGCACCGTCGGCACCCGTCGCCGCCACGGGGTGGCAGCTGCTCCTGGCGAGCGTCCTGCTGGTGCCGCTGGCCGCCGTGGTCGAGGGGCCGCCGCCGGCCGTCGAGACTACCCACCTGCTCGGGACGGGATACCTCAGCATCGCCGCCACTGGGTTCGCCTTCCTCCTGTGGTTCCGTGGCGTCCGAGCCCTCCCGGCGGCGGCGCCACCTCTGCTCGGTCTGGCCGCGCCGGTCACAGGTGCCGCGATGGGGTGGCTGGTCCTGGGCGAGGCCCTGACGCCCGTCCAGCTCGTCGGCTTCGCGGTCACAGTCGGCGCGATCGCGTACGGCGCACTGGGCGCAGCTCGCGAGGGTGGCCGGACGCCGACGGTCGAAAGCCTCCGGCGAAGGGCGCCCCGTGTGCCGGCAGCGAGCTTGGCCCGGTCGCCGGTTCAGCCGTGCGGGTCTGCGGCCGGCTGCTGAGTATCGGGGCATTTCGCCCATGCCCTTGTCCTCACCACCACCGAGCACCAAGATGCCCAGGGACTCCGAGTCACCACCCCGTCCACGAGGAGTGAGACATGCGGCTACGCCGGGTCCTGACCGCCCTGATGGCGGCCCTCCTGATCCTCTCCCTGGCTCCACTGTCGGCGGCCCAACCACCGGGAGCGCCGGAAGGCGTCCCGTTCGGGCGGGGACCCGAGGAACGTGGACGGTCAGCCGACGCACCCGGACGGCAGCCGGCCGAGCCGGCCCCGTCGGTCAAGCTCCCCGGCCAGCCGCGCAACGACGTCATCGAGGACGTCCCCGTCAACCCGAACGACGCCTCGATCCCGATCCGGGTGATCCCGTACCACGACATCCCGCCTGCGCTGCGTGCTCTCCAGGCGAGCGATCGGATCAGCGTGGAGATCATCGGTGAGTCCGTCCTCGGGCGCGACCTGCACCTCGCCGTCGCCACGTCCCCGATGACCGACGCCGAGTGGGACGAGTGGCAGCGGCTGTCGGACCTGCGCTACGACGACCCCGACGCGGCCATCGCCGCGCTCGAGGCCGGCGAATATGACGGGTGGAAGACTCCGCTGCTGATCAACAACAACATCCACGGCAACGAGTGGGAGGGCACCGACGCCAGCCTCGACGTGCTCGACGAGCTCGCCTTCTCCGACGACCCCGAGGTACTTGAGGTCCTCGAGGAGCATGTCGTCGCCTTCGTCGTGACCATGAACCCCGACGGCCGTGTGGCCGGCACCCGCGGGAACACCAACGGCTTCGACATGAACCGGGACTTCGTCACGGTGTCCCAGCCCGAGGTGAAGGCCGTGCGCGACCAGATGGTCCGCTACAGCCCGCTCACCATGCTCGACATGCACGGCTACGTGTGGCCCACGTTGATCGAGCCCACGACCGGCCCGCACGGCGACAACTACGAGTACGACCTCTACATCCCCAAGGCGCTGCGCAACGGTCTGGCCATGGAGGCGCGAGTCGTCAGCGACGTCGGCGCCGACCTGGCCGCGTGGGCGGCCGAGACCGGACCGGGTGGCACCATCCCCGGAAACCTCACGTACCCCGCACCCCCCCGGGCTCTCATCCCGTACCGCGACCTGGACGAGGGCTGGGACGACTGGCCGCCGATCTTCACCCCGATGTACGCCATGTACCACGGCAGCATCGGCCACACGATCGAGATCCCACTCGGCCGCCCGAACAACGATCCACGGTGGACCACGGAACTTCGCGACCGCCGGGCGGACATCAACACCCGGGTCGGCATCGCAGCCATCGAGGCGAACATCGACTACGCCACCGAGAACCAGGAGGACCTGCTTGCGAACCAGCTCGAGTGGTTCCGACGCGGCGTGGACGGCGAGTCTGCGCGGCCGATCGACGACCAGCTGTCCTTGGAGCTCGCATGCTGCGAAAGCAACGAGCAGGCCAACGCCAACACCTTCTTGCAGGAGTACCCCCGCGCCTACGTCATCCCCGTTGGTTCGGGTCAGCGTGACGACGCCGCAGCGGCACGACTGGTCCAGTTCATGATCGACAACGATGTCGTGGTCCACCGCGCCTGGCGACCGTTCAGCCTGAACGGCCAGAACGTCGGGGCCGGCTCGTACGTCGTGGACATGCGGCAGGCCAAGCGCGGCCTGGCGAACATGCTCCTCGAGGTCGGGCGGGACGTCACCCAGGAGTTCGACACGATGTACGACATCTCGGCGTGGAGCCACGGCTACCTCTGGGGAGCCACGGTGAACCGCCTGGCGCAGGGCACCCTGGATGCCAGGGCGCTGCGCCCGGTCACGGCCGCGTCGCCGTCCGGCTCCGTGGCTCCGGGCAACCTGCGTACGTACGGGCTGGTGGCCACGTCGGTCGCGGGCATCCAGGCCGTGAACTTCCTGCTCGACAACGGCGTCGCCGTCTTGCGCACCTCTGACGGGACGTTCGCCGTCCCCGGTTCGGCGAGGCCGCTGGTCCGGGAGGCCGCGGAACGGTTCGGCGTAGCCTTCACCAACCTACCCGCGGCGCAGAGCCAGGGTGCAGCACCGGTGGACAAGCTCCATGTCGGCGTCAGTGCCCCGTTCGACGAGGTGTTCGCCCTCGCTCGGATGGGCTTCGACCTGACAGCCGTCACGCACACCGGGTTCAACACCGGCAGCTACGAGTTCGGCGACTTCGACGCGTTCTTCGTCTCGACGACCGCGTTCAACCCGCTGAACCTCGACGCCACGCAGCAGGCGGCGTTCG
>DATHUJ010000135.1:0-20880 GCA_035462375.1 Jiangellales bacterium | reverse complement strand
GTGGCGTGAGCTGATGCCGGCGCCACAGCGGCTGGACGCCGGCCTGGTGGCTGAGGGCCGCACCATCCCGGTCGCGCGCGTGCAGGCCATGCACGAGGGCAAGCGGCGCAAGCGAGCCGCCCGGCCCGACGCCTGAGGCCGCCACGCCGACGCACACCACGTGGTGGCGCGGATGCGAGGCGCGACCGCAGCCGCCGCTCGTTGCGCCGCCGCCGTGCTTCGTCGGGCGGGACGACAGGAGCGTCAGCGGGGCAGACCCGGTCGGCCAGGTCCCGGACCCGCTCACGGCTACGGCGGCCCGCGATCGCGACCTCCCCCGCATCATGAGTGAAGTGACGGAGCCTGGCGCGGTCACCGCAGGGCCGCGCGGCCGACGAGGGCGAGGGCCGGGCGCGAATCGGGCGCAGGCGTGCGTCGGAGGCCGAGTCCACCCCCGGGGCCTGCCCCGGATCACCCACCGGTGGCTGGGCGGGACAGGCTCAGGGTGCACGTGGCCGAGGGAACGGGATTGCAGACGCCGTGTCCAGTCAGCGCCGCACCAGGGAGAAGCTCGCAGTGCTCGTCTGGCCGGCCGACATGGTCACTGACTGCGTGGACGACAGGTAGCGGCTCCCGGTGGCACCCTTGCTCGCGAGCCAGCGGCTCGTCGGTGACCTGGGCGGGGTGAGCAGGCTGCCGCCGCCGGCAGAAACCAGACCGGCGGCGGCATCTTGCTCGGCGATCAGGTGAGTGCGTCGCAGATGACCGTGTCGATATAGGTGGGGTCCTGGTAGTGATCGTGCACGCCATGCATGCTCGCGACGAGCTCGAAGTCCTGTCCAGGCTCGAATGTGACCCTCCCGGTGTCCTGCAGCACGAGTCCCTCTCCGGAGCCACTCACGAGGTAGATGGCTCCGACCTCGGTCAGGACGCGGCTGTCCCGATCGCCAGGGACGGGGTACACGTAGTGACGGTTCCAGTGGCCGCGCACCGACACCGACGGCCCGTCACCGGAGGCGGAGAGCGAGAACCGGTCGTCCGGGTAGTCCAGGTGGACGATCGTCTTGGTCGCCAGCCCGTCGGCGGTGTGCCAGCGGGTCATGAACTCCCGACCGGTGCCGCTGATGTACACGTCCTGGCCGTCGCACTGCAGCCCGATCGGCTCGTTCTCGTACGCGGGCCGGAACTCAGCCTGGCAGATGATGCCCGACCCGGCCTTGAAGCACGACCACGGCGCGAAGTCGGGGTTCAGCGCCGGCGTCACGGTGGCTGGATCCACGACCTGGGGCGACTTCGCGGTCGCCGGAGTTCCGATGCCCAGCGCGGCGAGCAGCGCCAGGGCCGAGACGGCGATGAGCTTCTTCATGGCTCCTCCAGGGCCTTGATGGGTGACGCGCTCGACGTTAAGGACGCCGTAGCGGCGGGGCATCGCGGCCACCTCGACAGCGACTGTCGGTGGCAGGTGTGGGTAGCCACACGTCCTCCGCAGGTCCGCGGTGGGACTGGCATCGATGACATTCCCCGCCCGCACGCCTACGTTGCGGCCATGAGACGCAGGTCAAGCCTGGTGCCAGTCGCCCTGATCACTGCAGTCGCCTGGTCTGCTGCGGGCTGCTCCGCGGAGACTGGGGCCACCAAGGCGGGCGGCGAGGCCGCCCCGGTGACACTCCGGATCGGCACCGATGACCCGCCCGGAAGGGCGACCGGTGACCAGATCGAGGAGTTCGCTCGCCAGGTCGAGACCCTCTCCGACGGCCTGGTGCGGATCGAACCGGTGTGGAAGGCCACCGGTGAGACCGGCCCCGACGCCTTCGACGACTGGGACCAGAAGGTGGCCCGGCTCGTCGTCGACGGAGAGCTGGAGATGGGTCTGATCCCGGCCCGTGCCTGGGACACCGAGGGAGTGACCGAGCTGCGGCCGCTCAACGCACCCTTCCTCGTAACCTCGGGCGACCTGACCGCCCGAGTGGTGTCCGGTGACATCGCCGAGCGGATGCTGGAGGGGCTCGACGAGGCCGGGGTGCGTGGGCTGGCCCTGATCCCCGAGGGCATGCGCTACGTGATGTCGTTCACCGAGCCGATGGTGACCCTGGAGGACTTCGACGGTGCCCTCGTCCGTGCACCCTGGTCAGCCACGACGTACGCGACTTTCGTGGCGCTCGGCGCCACTCCGGACGACGTCACGGCCAACGACGAGGCCATCGAAGCCGGAGAGGTGGATGCCGTGGAGACGTCGTTCGCACGCGCTGCCGACTTCCCTGGTCCCGCGATCGCCGCGACGGGCAACCTCCCGCTCTGGCCGAAGGTGAACTCGCTGGTCGTCAACACGGAGGTGTTCGACGGGCTGTCGTCCACGGCGCAGGAGGCACTTGTCGCAGCAGCCGAGGCGACTCGCGACTGGACCGTCGAGGCAATGTCGGACCCGGTCGAGGATGCTGCTGCTTACTGCGGGGCGGGGGGGACGGTCGTGCACGCCGCACCGGGTGATGTGGCCGCGATGCGGCGGGCGACCGACCCGGTCTTCGACGACCTGAACGCGGACCCGACCACGCGTCAGATCATCGAGGACATCGCAGAGCTGGCCGCCAGCGCAGGCACCGTCCCCGCCGTCGTCCCGCTGTGCGACGGAACCGGCGAGCAGGGCCCGGCTCCCGAGACCTCTGGGCCGCTCACTGCGCCCGGTGACCCCGGCGACCTTCCCGAGGGCGTCTACCGGTACGAGCTCACACCCGACTTCCTGCGGGACGCAGGACTGCCCGAGGAAGACGTGTACCTCAACGCGGGCGCGAACACGGTGACCCTGCGGGACGGACAGTGGACCATCGAGCACCGGCCGCTCCACGACAACGCCGACTCCACACCGTGCGAGGGGTTCTACTCGGTGGAGGGGAGCTCGTTCACCGCCTCGACGTCGACCCAGATCGTCGGAGGCACCTGCGCCCCGCCGCAGTGGACTGCCACCTGGTCGTTCGTCGGAGACACCCTCACCTGGACCGACGTCAGCATTCCGGACTTCGCCCCGGTGTTCGCCGGGAACGGCTGGCGCAAGATCAGCTGACGGGTCAGCGGCGCAGATAGGCCAGCACGGCCCGGACGCGACGGTGCGTCCCGCCGTCCTCGGTCAGACCGAGCTTGCCGAACACCGACGTGATGTGTGCCTCGACGGTTCGCTCGGTGACGAAGAGCCGCCCGGCGATCGCCCGGTTCGACAGACCCTCGGCGACGAGTCCGAGGACCTCCCGCTCCCGCTCCGACAAGGCTTCCAACGGGTCGTCGCGTCGGGGTCTGTGGAACAGGCGGGAGACGATCGTCGGGTCCACGACAGTCTCCCCCTCGTCGACCCGCCGCAGCGCATCGACGAGCACCGCGCCGTCGAACACCCGGTCCTTGAGCAGGTAGCCGACCTTCTCGGGGTGCTCCTCCAGCAGCCGCAGGGCGTAGGACGGCTCGACGTACTGCGACAGCACCAGCACCCCGGTCCGTGGGTACTCGGAGCGCAGTCGTCGGGCGGCGACGAGCCCTTCGTCGGTGTGGGTCGGCGGCATGCGGATGTCGACGACGACGACGTCCGGCCGTCGCGTCGCCACCTCGCTCATGAGGGCTGCGGCGTCGCCTACCTCGGCGATCACGTCCAGGCCGGCGTCGACGAGGACCTTCACGATGCCCTCGCGGGTCAGCATGGTGTCCTCGGCGACGATCACCCGCACGGAAGCTCCGCGCGTAGCGTCCCGTCCTGCACCACGATCCGGCCTCCCAGCGCCCCGACGCGGTCCACCACACCAACGTCCGGATCATGCCGCACCGGCGACACCGACACCACCAGGCTTCCCTCCTCCGCTGCCACGGCCACGGCCAGGTCGTCCCGGGGGTCAGCGTCGATGACGGAGGACACCACGACGTAGGCAGCCCGCTCCACCGGCTCGGCGAACCGCTCCTCGGGTACGTCGGCGATCCGGACGGGCACGGCGACAGTGTCCGACAGGGACCACAGAGCGGGGCCGAGGCCGGACTCGGTGAGCACAGCCGGGTAGATGCCGTGGGCCAGGTCGCGGAGGTCGGTCACAGCAGCCTGGGCCAGCTCGCACGCCCGAGCCAGCCCGCGCTCGCGCTCGCGGTCACCACGTGCGGCGGCGTCCGCGCGGGCCATCCGCAGTTCGTAGGTCAGGGCGAGGAGCCGTTGCTGTGCCCCGTCGTGGAGGTCCCGCTCCAGCCGCTGCCGAGTGGTGTCCGCCGCCTCGACGATGCGCACCCGGGACGCGCGCAGATCCGCGAGCTGGGCGAGCAGACCGGCGCGCAACCGCTCGTTGTCGACCGCGAGCCGGGCCGCCTGCCCGATCTCGGCCGCGAGCCTGGCCGTCACCGTCACCGCCGGGTCGTGGACGACCACGGCGACGGGCTCCCCGCGCCGGACGATGGGGGTCGCAGTCCTGTCCGCCGAGGGCGGATCCCACTCGCGACCCTCCGAGTCCACGTAACGCTCGGGGTCGGTCAACCAGTAGGCGACCTGCACCGACGAGTCGTCCAGGGCTGACGCCAGACTGGCCTCCAGCGGTGCCGGATCGGCGGCTGTGCCCAGGCCGTCGGTCACGTGCTGCAGGGCGGTACGCGTCCGGTGAGTTCGGCTCAACGCCCAGCCCGTCCCGCCCGCCAGCGCCGTCCACGAGGCGGCACGAAGCAGGTACGCCGCGACGAAGACGGCCCGATCCGGGCCGTCTGCCGGATCCGAGAGCAGGAGGCCGGCAGACACCGCCTGGCTCACCCCGGTCGCTGCCAGAGGGAGCAGCACCGGGCCGTACAGGTGCCGTCCCACGACGGACGTCGCCCGGAACCGACGCGCCGCTACGCCTGCCACGACGAGGCCCGTCACAAGGCTCGCCATCACCCAGGCCGAGTCGAGCGCGCGGGACAGGCCGGGGTCGGCCCGAACCAGGAACACGTTGTCCGAGCAGTTGCTCCAGCAGTGCAGGTCGAGGAACGGGTCGTGCACCGCGGCCTTCACCAGGCTGTAGGCGATCGTGAGCGCATACGCACCGGCCATCACACGCCGTGACAACCATGATTCCAGTTGTCCCGAAGGCGACATCAGCGCCAAGTGCAGCAGCAGCGCGGGCGCGATCGGGACGAGGAGCATCGCCAGGCTCCGGACCAGCGGCGGGCCACCATCCCAACCGACCCAGAGCGGCGCCAGCCACGTCACGCCGAGAGCCAGTATCACCGGTCCCGACGAGCCGGACCTCTCCCACCACGCCCATGCCCCGACCAGGACCAGCGCCCAGCCGGCGACCAGCGTCGCGGCCGCAGCCACCGCCGAGCCAGCCGCGTACGTCGTAGGGCCCTCGATGCTCACGGCGAGCGCTGTGGATGCAACCGTCCAGCCGACGGCCGCGAGGACGCTCGCGATCCGGAACCGGTGGGGCGTCACCGGGGGTCCCTTGCCGCGAACCAAGGGGCGGACGGGAACGTGGCGAGGAGTCGGGTCCCGGAGCCGACCGGGCTGTGGCACTCGAAGGAACCACCAAGCGTCTCGACCCGGTCGGCCAGCCCGCGCAGCCCGGACCCGCCGTGGAGAGAGGCCCCGCCGACGCCGTCGTCGACGACCTCCACCCACAACCTGTCCCCCGTGCTCCACGCCCTCACCCGCGCCGAGCGCGCACGAGCGTGCTTGCTCAGGTTGGCCAGAGCCTCGGCGCAGAGGAAGTACGCGGCGGTCTCCACGTCAGCCGGGAGGTGGCCGGCGTCGATGTCGACGGTCAGCGGCACAGGACTGCGCTCTACCAGTGCCTCGATGGCGTCGGGCAGGCTGCCGGCCGCCAGCTCCCGCGGCAGCAGCCCGGCGGCCAGGGCGTCGAGGTCTTCCCTCGCCTCGGTCAGGTGGTGGCGGGCCGAGACGAGATGGTCAGCTCCATCGGATGCTGGGGCCGCCGAGTCGTCGAGGCGCGCCAGCACCTGGGCGAGGGTGTCGAGCTGTGCCTCAACGCCCAGCCGCAACCGTTGAGCGAGGCGGCGGCGTTCGTCATCGGCGGCGAGCAGCAGACGCTGCCGCGACCCGGCGATCTCGTCGCGCCGCCGGCGGAGCTCCTCCTGCAGGGCGAGATGGGAGCCGGAGAGCCGGGCGGCGCGACCGACGGCGTCGATGACCGTTGAGTCGCGCAGCGTCTCCGGGTCGTGGACCAGGACGGCCACCGGGGCGTGAGGCTCTCCCACGCGCGTCACCGCGCGCCCCGATCCAGCGTGAGGGAGCTCCACCACCTCGCCCTGTGCGGACAGGTAGACCTGCTCGACCAGCGACCAGTACCCCACCTCGAGTGTCGGATCCCCGAGCACCCGAGCGAGCCGGTCCCGCACAGTGGCGTCCGGACCCTCGCTGAGCTCGACCACCAGGTCCGCGACCTCGGACGGAGACGGCGCGACGACGCCGCTCACGAGCACGACGACGACCACCACGAGCGCGGCCTGGTAGGCCACCAGGGCAGGGAGGACGGCATCGCCGCGGTGCACCAGGCTCGTGGCGACAACGCCCGAAACGAGGACGCCGGCATAGATGAGGGCCGCGGCGGCCGCGACGAAGCGGTCGTGTCGGGCACGGGGCTCCGCAACCAGGTAGCCGCGCGCCGTCACGGCGACCAGGCCGACCACCAGGGCCACCGTTGCCGCGCCGCTGGCCGACAGCGGCGCCACGACGGCAGCCACGTAGCCCACCCTGATCGCCGCCGCGGCCAGCCGCGTTCTGGGCCGCCATCCCGCGAAGGCCACCAACAGGTGCACGAGCGGCCCCCGGTGCAGGTAGAGCGTGGCGGGGGTGAGCCCGACGAACCAGGTCACGCCGGTCACCATGAGCAGGACGGCGGCACCGCGCGCCCGGCGCGCGCCCCACACCACGATGCCGGCGCCGAGCATCGTCCAGCCCACGACCAGGTCAGGCAGCCAACGCTCCGGTGCGTCCCAGTCGTAGGCGACGGCCTCAGCCGCGAGCCCCAGCACGACGGCGGCACCCGCCATGGCTACGACGCTGCGCCGCACTGTGCGTCCTAGGTCAGCAGGCGCGTGAGGGCGGCGGCCGACAGCTCGCTCTTGCCGAGGAACCCCACGGCGGTCGACCGGGCCAGCCGAGCCGCGTACGACCTCGCGTCCCGACTGGACACCATCACCACTCGGGGAGGGTGAGGCAGACCGGCCAGCCGATCTGCCGCCATGAACCCGTCCTCACCAGGCAGCTGTACGTCGAGCAGGACGACGTCCGGCGCCAGGATCACGGCCTCGGCGACAGCCTCCTCAGCGTCTGCCGCGACCCCCGCGACCTCCAGTCCTTCCGCCTCGAGCAGGGCGCGCGCCGACTCCCGGAACTCCTCGTGGTCGTCGACGATCAGCACCCGCACCGCATCAGGTTGACACCGAGGACTCTCCGCCGTCACTGTGGGCAGCCACAGACTCGACCACGACGCAGTGCACCGGCGAACCGTGCGCCTTCAGCGCCGTACCAGGGAGAAGTCCGCCGTGCTCGTCTGGCCTGCCGACACGGACACGGCTCGGGGTGGAGGACAGGTACCGGTTGGCGCCGGCGGTGCAGCCGTAGCCCCCTGAGGGACGTGCGCGATCGTGCAGGTGCCCTTGCTCGTCGTCGTGGCCGAGAACGTCGATCCGCAGTGCACGGTCGCGTCCTTGATCGGCTGGCCTTTGATCTGGTCGCGGACGATGCCGGCGATCGCGCCCGAGAGCGGCGGGACCGGGCCGAGGCCACCGGGGCGGTCGCCGGAGACTCCGCCGAGGCGGTGCCGTACGCGTTGGAGGCGGTCTCGCGCATGCGCAGGGTGTGGTCCTGACCAGTCGGCGGAGTGCCAAGTACACAGCGGCCCCCGTCCAGACACGCGTCAACTGTATGATGGAGGAGTTAAGTCGTACAACGATCGGAGAGCCGAAGTTGGCCACGTCCTACGTGATGAAGGTGTCCGCGAACGGTCAGGTGTCGATCCCCGCCGAGGCGCGATCGCGGTGGCACGCCGACCGAGTGGTCGTCGTCGATCTCGGTGACAGGATCGTTGTGCGGCCGCTGCCGGCGGATCCGATCGGCGCCCTGGAAGGCCGGTACCGGGGCAAGGGGCCCTCGACCACGCGCGCCCGCCGCCAGGCGCGAGCCGAGGACGCGGCCCTCGCCCGCCGCAAGCAGCGGTGATCGTCCTCGACGCGTACGCCCTCCTCGCCCTGCTGAAGGGGGAACCCGCTGCCCCCGTGGTCCGCGAGCTCCTGCTGTCGAGCGACCAACTGCGGCTGACCGCTGTGGGCGCGGCTGAGGTCGTCGACCACTTGGTGCGTCTTTCCGGTGCGGCCGAGGACGACGCCGCACTCGACCTCGCCCAGTTGGGCCTCGCCGAGGCGCTGCCCGTCGACGCCGCCGTCGGCATTGGGGCAGGTCTCCTTCGCGCCCGGCACTACCACCGGCGGGACCGAGCAGTCAGCCTCGCCGACTGCGTCGCCGCCGAAGCGGCCCGCGCCCGCGGCGCACCCCTGGCCTCTGCCGACCCGCACCTGCTGGACACGTGCCGAGACGAAGGCATCGCGGTTCTCGCCCTGCCGGACAGCACCGGGCACACCTGGCAGCCCTGACCACGAGGTCCAGGCACGACCGCGCATCGCACGCCGCTCACCGACCGACCAGCCCGGCCTCGTAGGCGGCGATCACCAGTTGCGTACGGTCGCGGGCGCCCAACTTGGCGAGGAGGCGGCCGACGTGCGTCTTGGCGGTCGCGGCCGACATGTGCAGTGACGTGCCGATCTCGGCGTTGGTCAGCCCCCGGCCGACGGCGCCCAGCACCTCGACCTCCCGCGCCGTCAGCGAGCCCAGCCACGCCGGCTCGGGAGCCGAGGCCGGCGCCTGGACGAAGGCCGCGATGAGCCGCCGTACGAGAGTCGGGGCCAGCACCGACTCACCTCGGGCGACGACGCGGACCGCGGCCAGCAGGTCCTCCGGGTGCGCGTCCTTGAGCAGGAACCCGCTCGCCCCGGCACGCAAGGCCGCGTGGACGTACTCGTCCAGGTCGAAGGTCGTCAGGACGATCACGCGGGTGCCGCGCAGAGCCGGGTCGGCGGTGATGGCGGCCGTCGCGCTGACCCCGTCCCGCCCGGGCATCCGGATGTCCATGAGGACGACGTCCGGCCGCTCGCGCCGCACCGCCGCGACAGCGGCGTCGCCGGTATCCGCCGTGCCGACCACCGTGATCTCGGGGTCGGAGTCGAGCAGGGCCGCGAAGCCGGAGCGGACGAGGTGCTCGTCGTCGACCACCACGACGGAGATCATCGGGACCGGTCCGGTCCCACGGGCAGGCTGGCGGTCACGACGAAGCCACCTGCAGACGAGGGGCCTGCGGTCAGGCTGCCACCCAGGGCCTCGGCCCGCTCCCGCATCCCGGTGATGCCGTGTCCGGTCGTGACCCGGCCGTCGACCGCGGGCCCGCTTCCCGCACCGTCGTCCCGCACCGCCAGCTCCAGCCGGCCGTCTCGGTGCTCTACCTCCACGCTCGCCGCGGACGCCTGGGCGTGCCGTACGACGTTGGTCAGGGCCTCGCGCGTGATGGTGTAGGCCGCCGCCCCCGCCTGACGGGGCACCGACCCGATGTCCTCCGGCAGCCGGAGATCCACGGTCAGCCCGGCCAGCCGCGCGGTCTCGACCAGATCCGGGAGCTCGGCCAGGCCCGGGGTCGGGTGGTAGCTCGGGTCGTCCTCGCGCAGGGTCGCCACGACGGCCCGGACCTCGTCCAAGGCGCTCCGGCTGACCCGGGCGATGTTGTCCAGCGCCTCGGCGGCGCGTCCGGGCTCGGACGCCATGAGGTGCCGGCCCACGCCGGCCTGCACCGCGATGGTCCCGAGGGAGTGGCCGACGATGTCGTGCAGCTCGCGGGCGATCCGCAGCCGCTCCTCCGTCGACCTCCGCCGGGCGGCCTCCTCGGCCGCCTGGGCGCGTGCCTCCGCGAGGTCCCCGCGCAGCCGCCCGGCCCGCCCGAGTCCCACGGCAGCGCCATAGGCGACCACCGACGACACGGCCTCAGTGCTCCCGTACGGCGCCCCGCCCCCCCACCACCACAAGAAGGTGAAGCAGCCGAGCGCCACGACGGACGCCGCCGTCACCTCCCGGACCGGTCGCGCCATCGCCACGAAGTAGGCGCCGACGAGCAGGACCATGGGAAGGGCACCCGCGTTGTAGCCGAGCATCCAGAGCGCGGTCATCGACAGGAGGCTGACGAGGAAGGCCGCCGTCGGCCAGCGCCGCCGCCACACGTACGGCACGGTGGCCAGCACCAGCAGGAGCACGAACACCCAGTCCCGGGGCGTGTACCGGAACCACGGGCCGCCCGTCGTCGAAGCTCCCGTGCTGATCCACCCGATCGCCAGGAACGACAGCGCGACCAGCACGTCGAGGACTCGTCGGGAGGACGCCGGCTCGGCAGCCACACCTGCACGGTACGAGCAGGGACGGTCGCACGCATCGCCCTGCGGGCGTACGCCGAGGTCGGCCCAGGGGCGTACCGGTCACCGCGACCTCGCGCCCGTCGGGCGATGTGCCCGGTCTCGTCCCGGCCGACTCTGGCGGTCATGACACACACACAGACGTCCCCGGCGTGCACCGACGCCCCCGCGACGACCCCGCAGTACTCGTTGGCCAAGATCCTTTCCATCTGGGCGGTCGCCGCCGTCCCGATGGGCGTGCTGGCCTTCGTCGTCGGCCCGGTGGTCATCCCGCACACCTCGCTCCACCCAGGCCTCGTGCACTGGATCCTCATGGTGGTCGGGATGGCCTGGCTGTTCGTCGTCTCGCTGGCGGTCCTGCGCCGCGAGCTGGGCGGCCTGCACTGGCCGAGGGTCAAGGAGCGCATCTGGCTCAACCTCCCGCGCGACACCCGCACCGGGCGTCCGCGGCGGGTGCTGCTGTGGTGGGCCGTGCCAGCGATCGCCGCCAACGTCGCCGGCGCCTACCTGGCCACCCGGCTCGACGCAGCCTGGGCGACCGTCCTCCCGGACGCGCTCCGCGAGCCGTGGTACACCGACCCCGGAGTCCTGGCCGACCCGCAGTTCAAGGGCCAGTGGTGGATCCTGGGCCTGGCGCTGACCAGCTTCGCGTTCAACTACCTCCTCGGCGAGGAGCTGCTCTTCCGCGGCGTCCTGCTGCCGCGCATGGCAGGGGTCTTCGGCCGCTGGGACTGGGTCGCCAACACCGTGCTCTTCGGGCTCTACCACGTGCACAAGATCTGGGTCTGGCCGAGCATGGTCACCAGCAGCTTCGGCTACGCCTGGGCCGCCCGCCGCTACCGCAGCCTGTGGATGGGCGTCATCACTCATGGCGTAGAGGGATTCTTCATCGCGCTGGTCCTGATGGTGCTGCTCGGCTGGTACCCGTGACCCGGCTCGACGCCGGCGGCCGCCCCGACGGCCGCCGGCGTCAACGGCGCAGGGCGTCCGCTGCGGCCCGCAGGCCACGGCGGACGAGCACCAGCACACCGACGCCGGCCACCCCTGCAGCCGCACCCGCCGCCAGCCCCACCGTCCTGGCCTGGCGTACTTCGGGGGTGAGCAGCAGGGTCGGACGTCCGGAGGCCGCCAGCGGGGGGGTGGCCGGCCCCTCCACCACCGCGTCGGCGGCCATCAGCGGACCGGGGTCGCCGACCGGTACACCCGCGCGATCGCCCGCCCACTCCGCGGTGTACGCGGCGGCGAACATCAGCACCCGGATGACCAGGTAGATCCACGCCAGCACCGCCAGCGGGACGGCGAAGGCCGCGATCACGTTGGCGGTCGCGGGCCCCCCGACGAAGCGGGTGACCACCACCTTGAGGATCTCGAAGACCACGCCACCGACGAGCGCGACGGGCCACAGCACCCGCCTCGGGATCGGGACCCGGGGCATCCACCGGAGCAGGTAGGCGAAGAGCGCGGTGCTCACCGCGACGCTCGCGAGGGCACCTCCGACGCCGGCGAACACCTGGCCCACGCCGCCCACACCGGCGTCCTCGAGCAGGCCCCGACCGAAGGACACGACGGTGGTCAGGAACATCGACAGCGGTACGACGAGGCCCAGGCCCAGCAGGGCCAGCGTGTCACCGCCCATGCGCCGGACCAGCGAACCCGGCTGGTCCTCGATGTCCCACATCGACCGTACGGAGGCGCGCAGCGCGTCCACCCAGCGCAGACCCGTCCACACCAGGCTCGGGATGCCGACCAGGGTCAGCGCGCCGGCTGCTGACTGCACCTGGCTCAGGTCGACGTCCAGCGCTGGGAGGTTCTCCTCCACCAGGCGCTGGAGCTCGGCCACGCCCTCGTCGCCCAGCGTCCACGAGGCGACCGCCACCGCGAGGAGCAGGATCGGGACCAGCGACACGAAGCCGTAGAACGTCACGGCCCCCGCCAGCCGGTTGCCCCGCCGGTCGGTGAAGCGGGTCCAGGCCCGCGCCGGCCGGCTGGCCTTCAGCCGGGCGAGCAGAGCCTTCACGCGGGGAGCCCTCCTCCCTCGTCCGGCTCGGGACCCGGCAGGGGACCGCCGAGGACGAAGTCGCGCTGCGGCCGCCACAACCGGTCCGGCCCGTGCTCGAACAGCCCGAAGGCGGTCACGTCGAAGGTGACGTCGTAGCCGGCCAGCTCCGCGAACGCCCGCTCGAGGACGTGGTCGGGCAGGTGGTGGGCCACGGTGACGTGCGGGTGGTACGGGAAGGAGAGCTCGCGCAGGAGCGGCCCGGAGCGGACGGTCGAGGCCAGCACCTCGCAGTTGGCGATGCCCTCCACGACGGCGACGAAGACGACGGGCGAGACCGGGCGGAAGGTGGCGGTGCCACGCAGGTGCACCCGGAAGGGGTGCCCCGCGGCGGCCACCCGGATGAGGTGCTGCTCGGCGTAGGGGAGCTGCCACTCGGGGACCTCGGTCGGCGAGAGCAGCGTGATGTGGGTCGGGATCGCGTCGGCGAGCGGGTCGCCGAACGAGCGGCGCCACTCCTGCAGCTCCGACCCGTACGGGTCGGGCACGGCCACTGCGACACCGATCGTCCGCGTCGCGGTTGTGACGTGATGGTCCACGGCGGTCATCGTGGCGGGTCCGGTCACCGCGCTGGGGGCAGGAAGCCGACTCCGTCGTAGGCCCGTTGCAGGGTGGGCGCAGCGACGGCCCGGGCCTTGTCGGCTCCGCGGGCAAGCAGCCGGTCCAGCTCAGCCGGGTCGTCGATGAGCTCGTGCACCCGCCGCTGGAAGGGGACGACGACCTCCAGCACGGCCGCGGAGACCTCCTTCTTGAGGTCGCCGTAGCCACGCCCGACGAAGTCGTGCTCGATGTCCGGGGTCGGCCGCCCGGTCAGCGCCGAGAGGATGGAGACGAGGTTGGTGACGCCCGGCTTGCCCTCGGGGTCGACGACGACCTCGCGCCCGGTGTCGGTCACGGCACTGCGGATGCGCTTCTCGATCACTGTGGGCTCGTCAAGGAGCTCGATGATGCCGCTGCCGCCGATGCTCTTGCTCATCTTGGCGTGCGGTTCCTGCAGGTCGTAGATCTTGGCGGTCTGCTCGAGGATGTAGGGCTCCGGGAGCGTGAACGTGGGGCCGAACCGCGAGTTGAAGCGCCCCGCGAGGTCGCGGGTGAGCTCGACGTGCTGGCGCTGGTCCTCGCCCACCGGGACCTGGTTGGCCTGGTAGAGCAGGATGTCGGCCGCCTGCAGGACCGGGTACGTGAACAGCCCCACCGTGGCGCCGTCGGAGCCCTGGCGGGCGGTCTTGTCCTTGAACTGCGTCATGCGACTCGCCTCGCCGAAGCCCGTGATGCAGCTCAACACCCAGGCCAGCTGGGTGTGCTCGGGGGCGTGGCTCTGCACGAAGAGCGTGCTCCGTCCGGGGTCCACCCCCGCCGCGAGGTACTGGGCAGCCGTCACCCGGGTGCGCCGACGCAGCACCGCCGGGTCATGGCCGGCGGTGATCGCGTGCAGGTCCACGACGCAGTAGAAGGCGTCGTGGGTCTCCTGCAGCCCGACCCACTGCACGAGCGCGCCCAGGTAGTTGCCGAGGTGCAGCGAGTCGGCCGTCGGCTGCATCCCTGAGAGGACGCGGGGTCGGTCGGGCGTGGCGGACATGCGCGCCATTGTGGCAGCCCACGGGTGACCAGCCGCCGCGAGGGACTTGTCGGGTTCGCCCGTGCCGAGCAGACGCGGAACACCGGGCAGCCCCTTGCCGGGGTGTGAGGCAGATCATACGTTGAGCCTCACCCTGGCCGCGGACGCGAGGAGGCTCCATGACCGAGCAGGACACGTCGCCGGGACCGGTCCCGGTGGCCGCCACCGGTAACGGGAACGGCCACCGCCGCCCGGAGGACGAGCAGTCGTTCGTCGCGGAGTGGCGCAACGCGGCGTACAACTGCTTCTCGTCGGGACACAAGTTCTGCCGCGAGGTCTGCCCGGTCACCCAGGTGACCCGCGACGAGCGCTTCACCCCGACCGCCTTCCACGCCAACGTCGTGGCGATGGAGCAGGGCCTGGTCACCGTGGAGGAGGTCGCCGCCGACTACGTCGGGTGCACCCAGTGCGGCGCGTGCGAGCTGCGCTGCCCCAACACGCTCTTCACCGGTGACTTCTACCGCTTCCGGACGCGGACGGTCGACCTGGTCAAAGCCGTCCGCGCCCTGGCCGTCGACAACGGCGTGCACCAGCCCGGGTGGCAGCGCTGGAACCTGCTCACGGACGAGCGTACGCACGAGCCGGTTCTCGGCGAGGTGCCGGTCACCCAGGAGCACGTCCGCGACTGGGCCGACGGCCTGGACATCCCGATCGGCGGCGAGACGATCCTCTTCGTCGACTGCGAGGCCGCTTTCTACCGTACGTCGGTGCCACGCGCCGTGGCCCAGATCCTGCGGCTTGCCGGGGTGGAGTTCGGGCTCATGCAGGAGCAGTGGTGCTGCGGCGGCCCGGCGGCGGAGATGGGCTACGTGGACCAGGCCCGGAAGTTCGCCGAGCACAACCTGGCCAACTGGCGCTCGGTGGGTGCGCGCCGGGTGCTGGTGCTCGACCCGCACGACTACATCAGCTTCACGGAGGACTACCCGAAGTTCTTCGGCGACGACTACGACATCGAGATCGTCTTGGTGGTCGAGCTGCTCGCCGAGCTGATCCAGGAGGGGAGGCTCACCCCGTCGGTCCCGGTGCAGCGGTCGGTGACCTACCACGACCCGTGCCGGCTCAACAAGCGCAAGGGGATCTGGCAGGAGCCTCGTGAGATCCTGCGCGCCATCCCGGGCCTGGAGTTCACCGATGTGGACAGGGTCACCCAGTGGTCCTACTGCTCGGGTGCCGGGGCCGGCCTGTCGGTCGAGCGACCGGACCTGACCGCCCGGATCAGCGCAAACCGGATGGACAAGGCGGCCGACCTGGAGGTCGACACGCTCGTCAGCGCGTGTCCGTGGTCCGAACGCCCGTTGTCGGCGGCCGGCGCCGAGCGCGACATCGACGTCGTCGACATCCACGAGATCCTCGCCGAGTCGCTCGGCATCGAGGTCGGGGGGAGGCGAGGGGCATGACCATCGCACCCACCCTGGCCGACGCGGTCGTCGAGGAGCTGGCCCAGGTCGTCGGCGCCGACCACGTCCACACCTCCGTCACGGCCCGGCTCAACCGCGCGCGCGTGCCCGCGCCATTTCCGGTCCACCGGTGGTCCGACCACGTGCCCGACCTGGTGGTGACGCCGGGCAGCACCGAGGAGGTCGCCGGGGTCGTCCGGGTCGCCAACGCCCACCGGATCCCGATCGTCCCGCGCGACGGCGGCACCGGGCTCACCGACGGGGCCCGACCCGAGCGACGCGGCATCGTCGTCGACGTCAAGCGCATGAACCAGGTCGAGGAGATCGACCTGGAGAACCGCACCTGCACCGTGGGCACGGGCATCAACATGCTCAAGCTCAACGAGGTGCTGGCCCGCCACGGTCTGATCTACCCGGACAACCCCGCCTCGTACCCGTGCTCGTTGGTGGGCGGCCGGATCGGGACGAGCGGCTGGTCGCTCATCGGCGCCCGCTACGGGCATTCGCGCGACCTCGTGCTGAGCTTCGACCTGGTGCTGCCGACCGGCCAAGTGGTCACCGTCGGCGACGGCGGTGGCCGCAAGCTGACCAAGAGCTCCAGCGGCTACCAGCTCAAGCACCTCTTCATGGGGCACCAGGGGACGCTCGGGATCGCCACCCGCGCCACGCTCAAGCTCTACCCCAAGCCCGAAGCGGAGTTCTCGCCGTTCTTCGCCTTCACCGACTTCGACGACGCGTACCGGACCCTCGGCGCGCTGTCCAAGGCCGGGGTCGCGACCTTCGCCGGCGCCGTTCTCTTCGACGAGTGGAAGGTCTCCTACCTCCGCCGCGACGACGAGGCATACATCCCGCAGCCGGGTGACGTCCGGGCGTTGGTCTGCGCCGTCGCGTACGGGAACGAGGACGAGGTACGGGCGGGCGGCAGGCGCCTGATGCGGATCGCGCGGGACCTCGGCGCGCGCTACCTGGGCGACGAGATCTCCGAGGGCGACTGGGCCGCCCGGCACGACCGCTACGCGACGCCGCTGCACGGGCGGACGAGGTCCGGCCAGGTGGTGCCGATGAGCTGGCACTGCGAGGACGCCGCCATCCCGTACACGCTGCTCCCCCAGGTGAAGCAGGCCTGGCACGCCACGGTCGCCGGCCTGCGGGACCGCTTCGACACCTTCGACGACTGGGGGATGTTCTTCTACACCAGCAGCGACAACGGCACCGACTACCTCACCGAGATCGACGTCGGCATCTGGGAGCAGCAGCTCGACGAGGAGATGTGGCAGGCCTGGGTCCAGGCCAAGAAGGACATCGCGGCAGCGGCCCTGGAGGCCGAGGGCTCGATCTCTGCCTGCCACGGCTCGTGCCGGGAGGGCGAGGTCGACCTCGTACCGGCCGAGCTCGGCGGCGGCTACGACGTCATGCTCGCGGTCAAGCGGGCGCTCGACCCGAACAACATCATGAACCCCGGCAAGTACGGCCTGGACCGCGCGTACGGGGAGGGGCGATAGCGATGGGGACGTACCGGTACTCCGAGCAGTACCAGCCGCCGGAGGCGCAGCAGGTCACCGATGTCGCGGTCACCCGCTTCGAGCACGTCTACGAGGTCGACCCGAAGCTGATGGTCCAGCACGTGAACCAGCAGACCTTCCCCAACTGGGACACGCTGCGGATCGTGCACAGCAGGCACGACCACCTCCAGTGGATGCACGACCACTGGGCCTCGACCGTCGTCTCGGGCGAGGAGGTCCTCGCCTCGCTGGACGGCGAGGAGGCCCCCGACGACGACTGACACCCACCACCGGACCGGGAGCACGACCAACGGGGAGCACGACCACCACCGAGGCACGGGGGACGTCGCCTGAGGAGGCACCATGAAGTTCAGCTACGTCATGCTCCCCGACTACCCGCTGGGGGAGTCGATCGACGCCATCCGGCTGGCGGACCGGCTCGGCTTCTACGCCTGCTACGCCGCGGACGAGACCTGGCACAAGGACCTGTGGCTGCTCTTCGCGGCCGCGGCCGACAAGACCTCGAGGATCCGCTTCGGCCCCAGCGTGTCGGCGGTGACCCTGCGCGAGCCGGCGCTGATCGCCCAGGCCGCGGCCACGCTCGACGAGCTCACCGGCGGCCGCGCCGAGGTGGTGCTCGGGTCGGGCAACTTCGGCCTCTTGGAGCAGCACGGCATCGACTGGTCGCACACCAAGGCGCTGTCCCGGGTCAAGGAGGCGCTGCACATCGTGCGTACCTTCCTCGACGAGGGCGCGATCACCTACGAGGGCCAGTTCCAGACGTACAAGGGGCTGTTCACCTTTGCCCGGCCGGTGCAGGAGCACCTGCCGGTGAAGATGGGGGCTATGCGCGGGCCGCGTTCGTTCGAGGTCGCGGGCGAGTTCTCCGACGGCTGCCACCACGCCCTGAGCTACACCCGCGAGGCCTACGAGTACGCCGTCGAGCGCATCGCCCTCGGCGCCGACCGGGCCGGCAAGAGCATCGACGACCTCGACATCGCCGCCTGGGTGGTCGTCGCGGTCGGCCGCGACTCCGGTGCCGCGAGGCAGGCCGCGCGGAGCATGGTCGGGATCTACGCGTCGTCGATGTCCAAGGAGCAGCTGGAGCGCAACGGCGTCAGCCAGGAGGAGCTGAAGCCCATCGTCGAGGCGATGGGCGCCGGGGACCTCCCCAAGGCCGTCGAGCTGACCTCGCTGGACCTGGCCGAGCGGATGTCCTTCTCCGGCACTCCGGAGGAGGTCGTGGCGAAGATCAAGGCCGAGGTCCAGGGCACCGGCGTCAACCACATGATCTGCGCCATCACCGACGCCTCCCTCGTCAAGGCCTTCACCGGCCAGACCATCGACGGGGTCGCATCGGTGGAAGAGCAGCTGCAGCTCATCCACGACGAGGTCATGCCCTCCTTCGCCTGACCCCCGCCCCCGACTGACCACGTTCACCACCCTCGTGCGGCCATCACGAGGCATCCGCGCCTGGTGATGGCCCCACCAGCCTGGTGGTGGCCCGGGGGCTGGGCGACCACTGGGTGCCGGCTCGGGTGCTGGGCGACCACTCTGGGTGCGGCTTGGGGACGTGGGCCGCACGCTGATCATCAACGTCCTGGCCGCACCATCGCTCAAGATCACCGTGTGGGGTCCGTGCCGCGGCGCGGGACCGGCACCCCACGGTGATCAGCGTGCTTGCCCGAACCATCTCGGGGCAGAGATCACCGTGTGGGCACCATCCCGGCCTCCGACACGGGAGCCACACGGCGATCACCCCGCCCGCGGGCCCACTTGCGGCCAAGATCACCGTGCGGGGTAGGTGCCGGGGCGCAGGCCGACCGGCCGGAGCGGCCGGTCCCCCTGCAGGAGCCGGCCCGTCCTGACGGCACGCGACCGCTGTGGACGACCGCGGCGGCGGGAGCGGCGGCCCGGCAGGGTTGGCGCCATGTCGTCGAGGAGGGACCATGGCCGACGTGACGACCCTGCCGCGCAGCCGGCCGTTGACGCGCGCCGACCTCGACGCGTTGCCCGATGACGGGCACCGCTACGAGCTGCTCGACGGGTCGCTCGTCGTGACGCCGGCGCCAACGTGGCGGCACCAGTCAGCAGTCGTCCGGCTGTGGAAGGCTCTCGACTCCGCGAGGCCCGGTCCCGAGATTCGGGTCTTCGTCGCCCCCATGGACATCGTGCTCGCCGCCGACACCGTGCTGCAGCCCGACGTGCTCGTGGCCAGGCGCAGCGACCTCTCCGAGCGCGACCTCCCGACTGCGCCACTGCTCGCCGTCGAGGTGCTGTCCCCCAGCACCCGGCGTATCGACCTGACGCTCAAGCGCTCGCGGTACGAGGAAGCGGGGTGCCGCGCCTACTGGGTCGTCGACCCGGAGGTACCGTCACTGCTCGCGTGGGAGCTCCGGCACGGCACGTACGAGCTGGTGGCCGACCTCAGGGGGACCGAGACCCACCGGGCCACGTCCCCCTATCCCGTGGAGGTTCGTCCCGCCGACCTCGCCGCCGACGAGTGACCCGCCCCAGGCCTCAGGAGACTGCCGTACGGTCGGTGCCCAGCGTCTCCTCCGGCTCGCCGCCCGGCACGGCGCTCAGCCGCAGCCGCGCCACCCGGCGGCCGTCGAGCTCCAGCACCTCGAGCCGGTGGCCGTCGACCTCCACGGTCTCCCCGACCGCGGGCACGTGGCCCAGGTGCGCGACGACGTAGCCGGCGACCGTCTCGTACGGGCCGTCGGGGAGCTCCACGCCGGTCTCCTCGGCGAAATCCGCGAGGTTGAGCAGACCCTCGACCTCGACCGGACCGCCGACGGAGACCGGTCCCTGCTCCTTCCCGGCCTCGTCGTACTCGTCGCGGATGTCGCCGACCAGCTCCTCGACGATGTCCTCGAGGGTCACGATGCCGGCCGTGCCGCCGTACTCGTCGGCGACGATCGCGAGGTGGCTGCCGGTCCGGCGCAGCTCGGTCAGGGCCGGCAGGACCCGCTTGGTCCCGGGCAGGACGAGGACGTCGCGGACGAGCTCGCCGACCCGCACGCCCCGGGTGGCCACTTCCGGATCCATGAGGTCGCGGACGTGCACGAAGCCCACGACGTCGTCGGCCGTTTCCCGCACGACCGGGTAGCGGGAGTGCGGTTTGTCGGCCACCAGGCGGACGGCCTTGTAGACGGGGGTGTCCGCGTCCAGGAAGTCGACCTCGGTCCGCGGCAGCATCACCTCGCGGAGCTGCCGGTCCCCCGCCGCGAAGACGTCCTCGACGATGCGGCGCTCCTCCTCCCCGAGGGTCTCGTGGGCCGAGACCATCTCGCGCAGCTCCTCGGAGCTGATCTGCTCGCGCCGGGTCTCCGGGTTGCCGCCGAGCAACCGGACGAGCGCGTCGGCGTTGCGGCTGAGCAGCCAGATGACCGGGCGGGCGAGCGTGGCGATCCGGTCGACCACCGGCGCCAGGAGCAGGGCGGCCCCCTCCGCCCGCTGCAACGCCAGCCGCTTGGGCACCAGCTCGCCGAGCAGGATCGACGCGTACGAGATGAGCACGGTGATGCCCACGAGCGCCACGACGTCGGCCACCGCGGGGGAGAGTCCCCAGCCGACCAGGACGGGGGACAGGTCACCGGACAGCGTGACCCCGCCGACGGCCGCCGACAGGAAGCCCATCAGCGTCACGCCGATCTGCACCGCCGAGAGGAACCGGTTGGGGTCGGCGGCCAGCCGCGCCACCCGCTCGCCCCGGCGACCCCGCTGGGCCAGCCCCTTGAGCTGGCTCTCGCGCAGCGAGACCAACGCGATCTCGGACGCGGCGAAGACCCCGCCGACCAGCACGAACAACAGGACCAGGGAGATGTTGGCGACGACGCCGCTCACCGGCTCACCCGCCCCCGACGG
>DATHUJ010000134.1:0-19574 GCA_035462375.1 Jiangellales bacterium | reverse complement strand
GGTCTTCCGTCGCCGCCGCTTCCATCGGCGCAAGGCCCACCTGGTGCTTTCCGCCCTCCGGCACCGGGCACGGGAGCTAGGCGACCGGGCGACCCTTGTCCGGGCGGAGACGTACGGCGCCGGCTCGTTCGGCGCAGGCGCGAGGTCGTCGAGGTCCTGCCGGCGAGAGGCTTCGTCACGTCCCGCGACGACCGCCTGGGTTCGTGCGCGCGGCGGGCGCCGGCTGCTGATGGAAGACTTCTACCGCGCCGCGAGGCGACGCACGGGAGTCCTCATGGACGGCGACGAACCCGCCGGCGCCCGCTGGAACCTCGACGCCGACAACCGGGAGCGCCCGCCCCGCGACCGGAGCGACCTCGGCGTCGACCCTCCGTACCGCCGGCGCGAGGACGAGATCGACGAGCAGGTGCGCGTCGACCTGGACCGGTGGGAGCGGCACGAGGGCATCACGTTTGTCGGTGACGACGGTCCTCGGCGCTTCGCCGTCACCCGCGGCGAAGCCCGGCGGGCGCTCCGACGCTTCCTCGAGCGCCGGTTGCCCGCCTTCGGCCCGTACGAGGACGCAATGATGCGCGGCGATCCCTGGATGGCGCACAGCATGCTGTCCGTCCCGCTCAACCTGGGCCTCCTCGATCCGTTCGAGGTGGTCACGTCCGCCGAGGAGGCTTACCGGGCAGGACGGGCGCCACTGCGGAGCGTCGAGGGGTTCGTGCGACAGGTCATGGGCTGGCGGGACTACGTCTGGCACCTCTACTGGTACCTCGGCGAGGACTACCGGACCCGCAACGCGCTCGCCGCGCACCGTCGCCCGCCGGCCTGGTGGAGCGACCTCGATGGCGCCAGCGTGGGCGCCACCTGCCTGTCCGGGGTCCTCGGTGACGTCCGTGCGGAAGGCTGGACCCATCACATCCCGCGGCTCATGGTGCTGGGCAACTGGGCGCTGCAGCGCGGCTACGACCCCGCGGCGGTGACCGACTGGTTCCACCGGTCCTTCGTCGACGGGTACGACTGGGTCATGGTCCCGAACGTCGTCGGCATGGCCCTGCACGCCGACGGCGGACTCATGGCCACCAAGCCGTACGCGGGGGGCGGCGCGTACATCGACCGGATGAGCGACTACTGCAGGGGATGTCGTTACGACGCGGGGGTCGGGGTCGGCGACCGCGCCTGTCCCTTCACGGCCGGCTACTGGTGGTTGCTGCACCGACGGCAGGCGGAGCTGTCCGGCAACCACCGCATGGCACGGCCGTTGCGGGGCCTGGAGCGGCTGACCGACCTCGACGGGCTGGTCGCCCAGGAGGAGGCCCGCGGGAACCGCCCGCCCTGAGACCTTCCGTAGGCTGCGGCCGCGTGACCCTCCTCGAGGCCGCGGCGGTGGTCCTCGCCGGCCTCGCCGCGGGCACCATCAATGCCGTCGTCGGCTCCGGCAGCCTCATCACGTTCCCGACGCTGCTGGCCGTCGGCCTGCCGCCGGTGACAGCGAACGTGTCCAACACCGTGGGCCTGGTCCCCGGTGCCGTGACAGGTGCCGTCGGGTACCGGGCGGAGCTGGCCGGGCAGCGGGCGAGGCTAGTGCGGCTGGGATCCGCGACCGTCCTGGGTGCCCTGGCCGGCGCCGCGCTGCTGCTGGTGCTGCCGCCGTCGGTCTTCGCGACGGTCGTCCCGGTCCTCATCGTCCTCGCCTGCCTGCTGGTCGCCGTCCAGCCCTGGCTGGTCCACCGGCTGCGCGACCGTCCCCGCCACGCACACGGGGGCCTCGTGGCCTGGCTGCTTGTGCTCGCGACCGGGGTGTACGGCGGCTACTTCGGCGCTGCCCAGGGGATCATGCTCATCGCGGCTCTCGGAGTCACCCTCGACGAGGGGCTCCAGCGGGTCAACGCCGCCAAGAACGTGCTCGCCGGGCTGGCCAACTTGGTGTCCGGGGCGGTGTTCGTCGTCGTGGCACCCGTCGACTGGCGGGCCGCCGTCCTGGTCGCGGTCGGGGCGACGCTCGGGGGCTGGGTCGGTGCCCGCGTGGGTCGGCGGCTGCCGCCCGCCGTGCTCCGCGGCGTCGTCGTCCTCGTTGGTCTCGCCGCACTCTTCGCCCTGCGCTGACACCGACCCTGCCGCTAGCGTGGCCCGCCGGAGGTGGCATGCGGCTGCTCGGGAACCGCGACTGGTGGCGCTCGCGCTGCGTGAGCGCCACCGATGCCGTGGACCGGATCCCCCCGGGTGCCACCGTGTTCGTCGGCACCGCGTGCGGCGCCCCGAGGAGCTTGGTCCAGGCGCTGGAGAGCTCGGCGGTCGACCACCCGGGGGTCCGGCTCATCCAGCTCTTCGCCACGGACCCGCTGCCGGCGACCAGCCTGCTCCACCGCCGCACGTTCCACGTGAGCCCGGACAGCCGCGGGCTGCTCGAGTCCGGGCGGCTCGACTACGTCCCGCTCCCTCCGCCGGCGCTGCCTCGGCTCATGCGGCAGGGCCGCCTCCGGGTCGACGTCGCCATGGTCCAGGTCAGCCCCCCCGACGCTCTCGGCCGCTGCAGCCTGGGCGTGTCGGTCGACGTGACGCTGCAGGCGGTCCGGTCCGCAGGTCTGGTGTTGGCCGAGGTCAATGCGGCCATGCCGCGCACCGGCCCGCACAGCCTCGTCAGCATCGAGGATCTCGACGTGCTGGTGGAGGTCGAGCCCCGGGTGTCCGAGCACGAGCCCCCGGACGCCGGCCCGGCCGCCGAGCAGATCGCCCGCTACGTCGCCCGGCTCGTCGACGACGGGAGCACCCTCCAGGTCGGCCTGGGGCGTGTCCCCTCGCAGGTGCTGCGGTACCTGGGCACCCGCCGCGACCTCGGGATCCACTCGGACCTGGTGACCGACGCGATGGTCGACCTGCTGGAGACCGGGGCCGTCACGGGCCGGCGCAAGTCGATGAGCCGCGGAAAGGCCGTGGCGAGCACGGCGGTGGGCACCCGCCGTCTCTACGACCTGCTCGACGGCAACCCCGACATCGTGCTGCGCCCGCTGGACTCCGTCAGCGACCCGGAGGTCGTGGCGGCGCAGGAACGGATGGTCTCGATCACCCAGGCGTACTCCGTCGACCTCACGGGCCAGGTGTGCGCCGAGGCGAGGGACGGCGTCCCGTACGGAGGCGTGGCCGCGCAGGCGCTCTTCCACGCCGGCGCAGTCCGGTCGCAGGGCGGTCGCGCGATCGTGTGCCTGGCATCGCTCGACGACCGCCGCGAGTCGGCGATACGGGCGGTCCTCGGGCCCGGCGAGCCCGTCACCGTCCCGCGCTGGGACGTGCACTGGGTCGTCACCGAGTGGGGCTCCGCCTACGTCTACGGGAGCTCGCTGCGCGAGCGGGCGGTGTCGCTCATCGAGATCGCCCACCCCGACCACCGGGCGCGCCTCCTGCAGGAGGCGCACCGGCAGGGGCTGGTCCCCGCCGACCAGCGTCTGCGCACGGCGGGCGCCTACCCCGTCGACGAGGAGCGGGAGGTGCAGCTGCGCGACGGCACGCGGGTGGTCCTCCGCCCGACGCGGACGACCGACGCCGCGCTGCTGCAGGACCTGTTCTACCGCCTGAGCCCTGAGGACGTGCTGACCCGCTTCTTCCGGCGGCTGTCCTCACTGACCCGTCAGATGGCCGAGCACCTGTGCAGCGTGGGCTACGAGGACGAGATGGCCTTCGCCGCCGTCGTCGGGGACTCCGAGACCGAGCAGGTCGTCGGCACCAGCAGCTACTTCCGCGACCCGGAAACCGGCCTGGCGGACGTGGCTTACATGGTGGATCCCGAATGGCAGGGGCGCGGGCTCGGGCGAGCCCTGCACGAACGGACCGCCGACTACGCCCGGCGCCACGGGGTGGTCGGGTTCACGGCCGACGTGCTCTCGGGCAACGACGCCATGCTGGCGATCTTCCGCGCCTCGGAGGGTGAGCTCGAGGCGGTCGAGGAACAGGGGATCTTCGAGGTCGTGCTGCGGTTCGAGCTGTCGGACGCGCTCAGGCCGTGACCGGGCGGGGGCGCACCCACCGGGCCCGGAAGCCGAAGCCGTCCTGGTCCGCCGCCTCGTAGTCGAACAGCACCGCAACACCCTCCGCCAGGCTCGCGCGCCGCCCACGCAGCGCCCCCGCCTCGGCGAGGACGTCCCCCGGGAGGTCCGGCGAGCACAGGATGCCGCGTCCGGCCTCCTCGTCCCACTTCTTCACCGTTCCGCGCAACATGTGGCCACGATCACAGATGTGCGGAGCGTTTGCACCTCGACACCGCCGGGTGGTCCAGGATCGGCGCGTGGCCCGCGTCGTCCGGTTCTCCGACCCCACCGACCCGCGCCTGGCCGACTACGCCGGCCTGCGCGACGTCGAGCTGCGCCGGCACGTGGAGGCGGCCGAGGGACTCTTCCTCGCCGAGGGGGTCACGGTCGTGCGCCGGGCCGTCGCCGCGGGCTACGAGGTGCGCTCGCTCCTGCTCGCCGAGCGGTTCGTCGAGCCCCTCGGCGACGTCCTCCGGGCGGCCGGTGAGGCGCCGTGCTATGTCGGTCCCGCCGAGGTCGTCGAGGAGGTGACCGGCTTCCACGTCCACCGGGGCGTGCTCGCCTCGATGCGACGCCGCACCCTCGCGACGGTCGCGGAGATCGTGGCCGGCACGCACCGCGTCCTCGTCCTCGAGGACCTGGTGGACCACACGAACGTGGGCGCCGCCTTCCGCAGCGGGGCGGCGCTGGGCATGGACGCCGTGGTACTCAGCCCCCGTTGCGCGGACCCGCTCTACCGCCGGTCGGTCCGGGTCTCCATGGGCGCCGTCCTCACCCTGCCGTACGCACGCATGACGACCTGGTACGACGGTCTGGCGGACCTGCGAGCCGCCGGGTTCCACCTGCTCGCGCTCACGCCGGCCGCGGACGCGACGGACCTCGCGGAGGCCCGGCTGGACGGACGGGTCGCCCTGGTCGTGGGATCCGAGGGGGACGGGCTGTCCCGGCGCTGGCTGGGCCAGGCGGACCAGCGCGTGCGGATCCCGATGGCGCACGGTGTGGACTCGCTGAACGTCGCGGCCGCCACCGCGGTGGCCTGCTACGTGCTGTCGCAGGGGGGGCGCTAGGGCACGAGCACCGCGGCGCCGGTCACCCGGCCGGCGGCCAGGTCGGCGAGCGCACGGTCGGCGGCGTCCAGCGGGTACGGGGTCGCGGCTACCCGCAGCGGGGTCCGCCCGGCCAGCTCCAGCAGGTCGAGAGCGTCCTGCCGGGTGTTGGCGGTGACGCTACGGAGGCGACGTTCCAGGAACAGGTGGCGCTGGTAGCGGAGCGGCGGGACGTCGCTGAGGTGGATGCCGGCCACCGCCAGGGTCCCCCCGCGGTCGAGGGCCTCGAGCGCCACGGGGACCAGCTCACCGGCAGGGGCGAAGAGGATGGCGGCGTCCAACGGCTCCGGCGGTGCGTCCGTCGGCCCTCCGGCGGACGCAGCCCCGAGCTCGAGAGCCAGGGCGCGGGCCGCCTCCCCCCGGGTGAGGACGTGCACCGTCGCACCTTCGGCGACTGCCACCTGGGCGGTGAGGTGGGCGGATGCGCCGAAGCCGTAGAGACCCAGCCGTCCCCCCGTGGGCAGCTCGGCCAGCCGCAGCGCACGGAACCCGATGACACCCGCGCACAGCAGCGGAGCCACGTGTACGTCGTCGTAGCCCGCCGGCAGGTCGTACGCCCAGCGCTCCGGGACCACCGCGAAGTCCGCGTAACCGCCGTCGGCGTCCCAGCCGGTGTACACGGAGGCGGGGCACAGGTTCTCGCGCCCGGACCGGCACCAGCGGCAGCGTCCGCAGGTGCCCCGCAGCCAGGCGATGCCGACCCGACGCCCCGTCCGAGCGGCATCGGCGCCCTCTCCGACCCCGACCACCTCGCCGACCACCTCGTGCCCCGGGACCACGCCGGGGCGTCGGGGCGCCAGGTCGCCCTCGGCGAGATGGAGGTCGGTCCGGCAGACCCCGCAGGCCAGCACCCGTACGAGCAGCTCACCCGGCCCCGGCCGCGGAGGCTGCCGGAGCTCCGCGACGAGCGGGCCGGTCGCGATCGGCCCGGGGCCGCGGACGGCCCAGACGCGCACTCCTCGCGGCTCCGCTCAGGCCACCGCGGCCACGGGCGGCACGTCGAGCTCCGCGTCCACGGCGAGCAGGACCGCGGCCCCGCAGCCCACGCAGGCGTGGTCGGGGCAGTGGGGGTGACCCTCGGCGCAGGGCACGGCCTCGAACGCTCGTTCGCCACCGCATCGGGAGCACCACAGGACCAGTGCCGAGGTGTCCGGCGTCATCGCAGGCTCCTCCCGTCGTCCTGCCTGCTCCTCCAGCTCCTACGGTGCACCACCGTCGGGACGCAACCGCGGAGGCGCGCCGTGACCTGCAGGACTGGCCCCGGCGGCCCCGGGGGAGGATGATCGCCGGGTACCGACCACACGGGCGAGGCGGAGGAGCCGGTATGCCGCAGACGGTCTGGAAGGGGACGATCTCCTTCGGGCTGGTGTCGATCCCGGTGCGCCTGTCCGCGGCGACCGAGGAGCGGAACATCTCGTTCCGGCAGGTCCGGGCATCCGACGGCGCCCGGGTCCGCTACCGCCGCGTCGCCGAGTCGGACGGCACCGAGGTCGCCTACGCCGACATCGCCAAGGGCTACGAGCTGCCCGACGGCGAGGTCGTCGTGCTCACCGACGAGGATCTGGCGGACCTGCCCGTGACGTCCAGCAAGGTCGTGGACGTGCACTCGTTCATCCCCCTGGACCAGGTTGACCCGACCGCCCTTTCCCGGGCCTACTACGCCGAGCCCACCGCCGATCCCAAGCCGTACGTGCTGCTGCGCGATGCGCTCGAGGCGTCCGGACGGGTCGCCGTGGTCAAGGTGTCGCTGCGGAACCGCGAGCGGCTGGCCGTGTTGCGACCGCGCGACGGCGTCCTGGTGCTGCAGACCATGCTCTGGCCCGACGAGGTGCGCCGGCCCGAGTTCCGGTTCCTCGACGAGGGCGTCGACGTCAGGCCGCAGGAGATGGCCATGGCGGAGTCCTACATCGAGACCCTCTCCGGCGACTTCGACCCCGAGGCCTATGTCGACGAGTACCGCAGAGCCCTCGAGGAGGTCGTCCAGGCCAAGATCGAGGGCAAGGAGGTGACCCCCGTCCCGGAGGCGCCCGAAGGGGGCACCGTCGTCGACCTCATGGAGGCGCTGCGCCGCAGCGTCGCCGAGGCGCGACGTCAGCGTGGGGAGAGCGAGGGGGGCGAGGAGGAGGCGTCGCCCGCGAGATCCGGAGGGGGCACCAAGGCTGGTACGCCGAGGACCGCCGCCAAGCGGTCCACCGCGGGTGGCACCGGGTCCTCGTCGAGGACGGCGAAGAAGTCGGCAGGCGCGAAGGCCTCAGCCAAGAAGGCGACGGCCAAGACGACAACGGCCAAGACGACGGCCAAGAAGACGACGGCGAAGAAGGACGCGTCGTCCCGCACGCGCCGCAGCGCCTGACCCTGGGGGGCCGCGGGGCCCGCCGCGCTAGGACCCCTGGGCCGGGTCCAGCAGCCCGAGCAGCCATCCTGCGCCTCGTGCCGGCACGCCGAGCCGGTCCAGGCGCCGGCGCAGGTCACGGTCCGCCGTCACCGCGACGACGAGGTCGTCGGGTCGTTCCCGTCGGCGGCCGTCGGCGAGGCCGACCAGGGTGTCGTCCCCCGGTCCCGCCGCTGCGACGACCTCCACGGTCGTCGCAGGTGGCACCCCACGCGCGGCGCCCTCGACGACGAGTACGACCTCCGGCCACCAGTGCGACGGCCGGCGCCGGGTGACGGGGGAGATCCCACCCAGCGCGGGGGCCGCCACCCCGCGGCGGGAGAACCGTTCCAGACCTCGGCGGAGCCGCAGAGTGGCACCCGCACGGTCCCGCCACCAACCGTCCGGACGAGCGCCGACGACGTTGGCGGCGTCGACCAGCAGCACCAGGCGGCGACCGCTGAGGTCGAGCAGGTCCGGCCAGGCCTCGGCGAGGGCCGGGTGCAGCGGGTGGCGGGTGACCTCGTCCACCGCCACCCAGGCCAGCGCAAGGCTCTCGGCATCACCCGGCACCGGTGACACCCGGCGGTCCGAGGTCGCGAGCACGGTCGTGTACGACCAGGCGCCGTGGTCCTCGGTCCACGCGCACGTCGGTCGCACGACCGAAGCCGGTACCCCCGCCTCCTCACCCGCCTCCCGGAGCGCACCGGACAGGGCGTCCTCGCCGGAGGACCGCGCGCCCCCGGGCAGCCCCCAGGTGCCGCCCTCGTGGCTCCACAGCGCCCGATGCTGCAGCAGCACCTCCCGACCGTGCCGCAGGAGCAGGCCGGCGGCACCGTAGCGCCCCCAGTGCCGACGGCCACAGGGGCAGCGGACCCACCCGTCCCCGTCCGTACGGCCGCGAAGGGGCAGGTGGGTCACCCCGGCAGGCTCTCACGGGTGCAGGCACGCGACCATGGGGCCGTGGACGTGACCGAGACCCTGCTGCCCGGCGTCGGGATCCGCTACGAGTTCGCCACGAGGAGCGGCGACCGCGTCGGGGTCGTCGCCCGGAGGGACGGCGCCATCGAGCTGGTCGTCTACGAGCGCGACGACCCCGACGCCTGCCGTGACCTGCTCCGGCTGACCGAGGAGGAGGCCGACGCGGTCGCGGAGCTGCTCGGAGCCCCCCGCATCGCCGAGCGGTTCGCCGACCTGACTCGGGAGATCCCGGGGCTGGTGGCGGCCCAGGTGGACGTCCCACCGGGGTCGCCGTACGCCGGGCGGACGCTGGGCGACACCCGCGCGCGCACCAGAACCGGCGCGTCCATCGTGGCGGTGGTCCTGGGCGAGCAGATCGTCGCCTCGCCGTCGCCGGCGCAGCCGCTGCACGCGGGTGACGTGCTGGTGGTCATCGGTACGGTCACCGGGATCGACGGCGTCCGCGACCTGCTGCGCGGCTGACCGTGGACCGGACGGCGGCCCTCCTCGTCGAGCTCGGCGCCGTCTTCGTCGCGCTGAGCCTGCTCGGGGCTCTGGCCCGCCTCCTGCGGATCTCCCCGGTCCCGTTCTTCCTGCTCGCCGGACTGGCTGTGGGGGAGGGCGGCGTGCTCCCCCTCGGCGAGGCCCAGACCTTCGTGGAGATCGGTGCCGAGCTCGGCGTCGTGCTGCTCCTCTTCGCCCTCGGGCTGGAGTTCTCGGCGGCGGAGTTCACCCAGAGCCTTCGGCGTCATGCACCGTCCGGCCTGGTCGACGTACTGCTCAACGCGACGCCCGGCCTGCTGGCCGGCCTTCTGCTCGGCCTCGGCTGGACCGGGGCACTGGCCCTGGCCGGCGTCACCTGGGTGTCCTCCTCGGGCATCGTGGCCCGGCTGTTGTCGGACCTGGGCCGGCTCGGCTACCGGGAGAGCCCGGCAGTGCTCTCGGTGCTCGTGCTCGAGGACATCGCGATGGCCGCCTACCTCCCGGCCCTTGCCGTGCTGCTCGCCGGCGGGTCGGTTTGGCAGGCTTCGGCCGGGTCCGCCGTCGCGGTCGGCGTCGTGCTCGTGGTGCTCTGGGCGTCCGGCCGCTGGGGGGAGCACCTCGCCCGCCGGTTCACGATCGACGACGACGAGCAGCTCCTGCTGCAGGTGCTCGGGATCACGCTCCTGGTCGCGGGGCTGGCCCAGTGGCTGGGTGCCTCGGCCGCGGTGGGGGCCTTCCTGGTCGGCCTGGCCCTCTCGGGTCGCACCGCCGACCGGGCTCGAGAGGTCCTGCGGCCGCTGCGGGACCTCTTCGCCGCCGCCTTCTTCCTCGCTTTCGGGCTCTCGACCGACACCTCCGCAGTCCTCCCGGCGCTCCCGGCAGCGCTCGTGCTCGCCCTCGTGACAGGCGCCACGAAGGTGGGGACGGGCTGGTACGCCGCGCGTCGCGACGGGGTTGGGCTGCGTGGGCGCCTGCGCGCGGGCACGGCACTCGTCGCGCGGGGTGAGTTCTCCGTCGTGATCGCCGGCCTCGCGGTCATCGCCGGGGTCCCCGGGATCGGCCCGCTGGTGAGCGCCTACGTCCTGGTGCTGGCGGTCGTGGGGCCGCTCCTCGCCCGCTACGCCGACACGCTGGGCGACCGGCTGGTCGCCCGCACGACCTGACCGGGGCCCGACGACGCGCTCAGGCGCGCCGGTAGGCGGTGACGTCGGCCCGACGGCGCCACCCGCCGCCGTACGACCCCAGGTCGAGGACGAAGGCGAACGCCACCAGGAACCACTCGAAGCCGCCCACGGAACCCGTCCACCACGACAGCAGGACGTAGGCGAGAGTGGTGTACGGGAGGAACAGCCAGCCGACGAAGGGGATCACCCAGCTGCCGTCGAAGGCGCGGGTGATCTCGTCGTTGAACAGGGCCATCAGGACGAGCGCCAGCCGGGGGGCGAACGCTCCCAGCAGCAGGACGAAGCAACCGCACACGTTGGCCTCCGGGTCCGGTCCGGCGGTCGGCGCCGGACGACGACACGCTAGCGGTCGACAGCGTCGGCACGTCGGCGGACGAGGACGGGCAGGCCGTACCAGAACGTCGCGAACCACACGAGCACGCCGACGACCGTCGCCACGGCCCATGCCCGGGGCATCACGACGTCGAGGGCCACCAGCAGCCCGCCGGCGACGGTGAGCATGAGCAGGAAGAGCCCGCCGCTGGCCAGCCGGCTGGCGGCACTCACCAGCTCTCGTTTGAGGCCCTTGCGGAACACCTGCCGGTGCACCGCAACGGGTGCGATCAGGAGCCCGGTCGCCAGGCCCGCCAGCACAAGCGTCACCGAGTAGACGGCGTGGGTGAAGTTGTCGGCCTGCTGGAAGGACCCGGTGAACGCGATGCCGAGCAGGAAGGCGAAGAGGATCTGGGTGCCGGTCTGCGCGACCCGGAGCTCCTGGAGCAGCTCGTTCCAGTTGCGGTCCAACCGCTCGGCCGGGCTCTCGCCGGCCCGGTCATAGGTCCGCGCCACCATCACGTCCGGCCGAGCGTCTGGAGGCCACCCCGACCGCCCGGTCGTCGTGCCGTCCTCCACGGGGCTGGTCCTTCCCCGGTGGGGGTGCTGCCAACCGTCGCAGCCGCCTACTGTGGCCGTCGATGCACCGGATGAACCGCGAAGAGTTCGTCTCGCCGACGAGCGTCGGCGGTGGATCCCATCGGGGCTGGTGTCCGAGGGGGGACTTGAACCCCCACGCCCGTTGAAGGGCACTAGCACCTCAAGCTAGCGCGTCTGCCATTCCGCCACTCGGACGAGCTCGTCGGCGTGACCGCCGCGGCGCGCTGAACTCTAGCAAACGCACGCGTGCCTCCACGAACCGCTGACCGTTGCCCGGTGACCACCCCGACCCGGCAGGATGGGCCGGCATGACCCAGCCCGCAGCACCCTGGCCCGGCCCCGAGGCCGAGGTCATCGACCTGTGCCGCGACCTCCTGCGCATCGACACTTCGAACTACGGGGACGGCTCCGGGCCCGGGGAGCGGCGTGCGGCGGAGCACGTCATGGGTCTGCTGACCGAGGTCGGCCTCGATCCGGAGCTGGTGGAGAGCGAGCCCGGTCGCACCAGCGTCGTGGTGCGGGTCGAGGGAGCCGACCCGTCCCGTCCCGCCCTCCTCGTCCACGGCCACCTGGACGTGGTGCCCGCCGACGCCGCCGACTGGGCGGTCCCGCCGTTCTCGGGGGAGGAACGGGACGGCTGCCTGTGGGGACGGGGGGCCGTCGACATGAAGGGCATGGACGCGATGATGCTCGCGGTGCTCCGTGCGACCGTGCGCGAGGGGCGTCGACCGCCGCGCGACCTGGTCTTCGCCTTCCTGGCCGATGAGGAGGCCGGTGGGGTGCTGGGCTCCCACTGGCTGGTCGACCACCGCCCCGACCTGGTCGACGGGGTGACGGAGGCGGTGAGCGAGGTCGGCGGCTTCTCCACCACTGTCGCCGGCCGCCGCGTCTACCTCCTCCAGACAGCGGAGAAGGGCATCTCCTGGCTGCGGTTGCACGCGCGAGGACGGGCCGGGCACGGCTCCCAGGTCCACGACGACAACGCTGTGGTCCGGCTCGCCGAAGCGGTGGCCCGGATCGGGGCGCACAGCTGGCCGGTGGAGGTCACGCCCACCGTCCGCGCGTTCCTCGACGGGGTGACGGAGATCACCGGGGTCGAGTTCGACCCGGACGACCCGGACGTCCTGCTGTCGCGCCTGGGTAGCGTGGCGCGCTTCGTCGGCGCAACGCTGCGCGACACCGCCAACCCGACCATGCTGCGGGCGGGCTACAAGCACAACGTCGTCCCAGGGGTGGCCGAGGCGGTCGTCGACTGCCGGTTCCTGCCGGGGCACGAGGAGCGGCTCCTGTCCACGGTCCGCGCGCTGGCCGGTCCCGGGGTCGACGTCTCGGTCCACCACCGGGACGTGTCGCTCGAGGTGCCCTTCGGTGGCGACCTCGTCGACGCGATGGTCGCGGCGCTGCGCGCGGAGGACGCGGACGCCACGGTGCTGCCGTACTGCCTGTCCGGCGGCACCGACAACAAGGCCTTCAGCACCCTCGGGGTCCGGGGGTACGGCTTCGCACCGCTGCGGCTGCCCGCGGACCTCGACTTCGCGGGGATGTTCCACGGGGTGGACGAGCGGGTGCCGGTCGACAGCCTGCGCTTCGGGACGCGGGTCCTCGACCGGTTCCTGCGGACCTGCTGACGGTCAGGCCGTGCGCACGGCCCGGATGATGCGCCGGCGCAGGGTCACGCGCCGGGTGCCGTCGGGGGACAGCCGCAGCGTCGCCAGCTCCCAGTGGCCGTACTCCGCCTGATCGGTCAGGAGCCTGCGGGCCACGCCGCGGGAGACCTCTCGCGGGAGGCGCAGGTGCTGGAACTCGTACTCCGCTGCCATCGGGTCATGGTGGCACGGCCGGTGGCGGTAGCGTCCCCGTCGTGACCACATCCCTGCCCGGTCGCGGCGACCCTCGCGCCGCCCTGGACGTGCTCGTCGGCGCGCTCCGTCAGCACCTCGAGGCGTGCGAGCACAGCAGCGGGGAGGGTGACCCGCAGGTGCAGGCTGCCTACACCGCGCTCCGCGAGGCAGCTGACCGCTACGACGACGCTCTCTTCGAGGCCCATGACGAGGTGACCCCGTGGGAGTTCGCCGCGGCGGGACTGGTCGACGCGGAGTACGAGGGCGAGGACGTCGACACCGGCCGCATCACCGTGCTCGTCCGTCGCGACTACGAGCTCGCCGACCGGGCCCGCCTGCTCGCCGCCGGCCGGGCCGCCTACGCCGAAGCCTTCCCCTCCGACCCGGTTGAGGCGGCGACCGCCGACGTGACCCACCCCGGGCGGGCGCTCTACCAGATGCTGCACGCCTACGGCGTCGACGGCTTCGACGACGCGGCCGAGGCAGCGGGGCTGACCACGGTGGGCGGCACGGTCTGGGTCCAGTCGCTCGACCCCGACGACGAGCCGCTCGACGACGAGGACCCCTTCGCGGTGGCCGACCCCGACCTGCTCGTCTACCGGCTCGACGAGGTGGTGGCCGAGCCCCCGCCGTCCTGACCCGCCGGTCACCCCGACCGCAGCAGCCCTGCGAGCCTGGTCGTCCGATGCCGCGCCGGCACCCGCTGCACCGCCTCGCGCAGGGCCGCCCCCGCGGCCGCCACGACGCAGACGTGACGGGACGCCAGCGAGCACGCCGTGGCCACGAGGGCCCGGTCCAGCACACCCGCTGCCTCCGCGGGGAGGACGACCACCACCGCCGGCCACCGGCGGCCCCGCGCCTCGTGGACGCACCGGGCCCGGGGCTCCGCGCGCGGGCCGAGGCGAGCGGACAGGGCGGCGTCGAGGGCGTCGACGCCGGCGACACCCGCTCGGCGAGGGGTGACCACGACCACGTCGTCGGCGGAGAGACCGTGGACCCGCGGGACGGACTCGGCGACCACCCTGACGACCACGTCGGCGACCTCAGGGTCGGTGGTGGGCAGGACGACGACCGCCCGATCCGCGACGTCGACTTCCGGCAACCGACCCGCCCGCAGCTCGCTGACCAGGTCGACCACGGGGGAGCGGGCCGGCTCCACGGACACGACAGGGAAGCGGCCGGACGCGACCGCATCGCCCAGGACGCGACCCGGCCCCGCCGGCGGCAGGAGCGCCGGGTCGCCCACCAGGACGAGCCGCTCCCCGTCGGCGAGCGACTCGACCAGGGCGGCGGCGGCGTGCACGTCCAGGAGATCCGCCTGGTCCGTCACGTGGACCCCCGGGAGGTCCGCCAGGGCCGAGTGCCCGGGTCCGACGCCCGAACCGCCCGGCGACTCCGCCAGGACGACGCCGTGCGCGGCCACGGCTCGAA
This sequence comes from Jiangellales bacterium, assembly GCA_035462375.1. Taxonomy (GTDB): domain Bacteria; phylum Actinomycetota; class Actinomycetes; order Jiangellales; family Jiangellaceae; genus DASTQL01. The sequence continues at coordinate 5,276 of DATHUJ010000134.1, read as the reverse complement.
GCAACGCGTCCCCGTCATGGCCCGGGGGCTCCTGCAAGGGCCCTGCGGTGGCCTGCAGGCGCAGCAAACCCTCGGCGAGCGCGTCCTCGGCGTAGGCGAGGTCCGTGCTCGCCAGCAGTCCCCCCGCAGGCACCTCCCCACCCTTCTCGTCGGAACCGTCCGGGGGGACGAGCAGGACCCGGCCGTCGTCGCACGCAGCCTCGACGGCGGCCCAGGGATCGGCCACCCCCTGACCGGCCAGAGCTGCCTGCGTCAGCAGCTCCGGGACGGCGGTGTGCCCGTCCGCGGCCGCCCGCCGCAGGTGCCAGGCGACGAGAGCCGCGCCTCGACGCGGATCGTCGGGCACGGCTCCGCGCAGGACCCGGCGGGCGAAGGCGTCGGCCTGCTCGGGCCGGACGGCGCGGACGTCGAGCAGCCGCCACGGGTCGGTGGTCAGCAGCCCGGGGGCATCGGGTCCGAGCGTCTCGGACACCGTGCCGGCCAAGGAGGCGGGGGCACCGCCCGCCACGAGGACCTCCGCCACGCCGGTCGGTACGGTCGAGGTCACCGGGCGCGCTCCGGGTAGCCCGCCGCCGGCGCAGAGACCTCGTCGAGGGCCGTGCGGATCTCCTCGGGCACAGCGATCTGCTCGACGGTGAGGGCCCCGCGCAGCTGTGCCGCCGTGCGTGCTCCCACCACGGGGGCCGTCACTCCCGGGCGGTCCCGGACCCACGCGAGCGCCACCTCGAGCGGCTGGACGCCGAGGCCGTCGGCAGCCGTGCACACAGCTTCGACCACCCGGCGCGACCGCTCGTCGAGGTAGACCTCGATGAAGTCCGCGAAGTGGGGGGACGCGGCCCGGGAGTCCGCGGGCGTCCCGGTCCGGTACTTGCCGGTCAGAACCCCACGGCCGAGGGGTGACCAGGTCAGGACGCCGAGGCCCAGCCGCTCCACCGCGGGCATCACCTCGCGTTCGACGCCGCGCTGCAGCAGGGAGTACTCGACCTGGGTGGACACCAGCGGCGCCCGGCCTGAGGAGGACACCTGCCAGGCCGCCGCCCAGCCGGTCTGCCAGCCGGAGTAGTTCGACACGCCGACGTAGCGGGCGCGCCCGCTGGACACCGCGTGGTCGAGCGCAGCAAGGGTCTCCTCGAGCGGGACGTCCTCGGACCACGCGTGGACCTGCCACAGGTCGACGTGGTCGGTCCCGAGGCGCCGGAGCGAGCCGTCGAGCTGGTCGAGCAGGACGCCCCGCGACGTGTCGACGCGGCGCACACCGTCGATCCGGGAGATGCCCGCCTTCGTCGCCAGCACGACGTCGGTCCGGGCCACCACCCGTCCGAGCAGGCTGCCCACGACTCTCTCGCTGTCGCCGTCGGCGTAGGAGGCGGCGGTGTCGACGAGGGTGCCGCCGCTCTCGACGAAGGCCTCGAGCTGCTCGCGCGCCTCGTGCTCGTCCGTGTCGCGACCCCAGGTCATGGTGCCGAGGGCGAGGCGGGACACGCGCAGGCCGCTGCGGCCGAGCCGTCGCTGCTCCACGGGCGAGACCCTATCCGGGTGATCGCGGCCCGCAGGGCCGCCGGTAGGCTCGCGCGGCGGGCCGGACGACCAGTGGGAGACGACACATGCGCCTCGGGCTCAACCTCGGCTACTGGGGGTCGGGCAACGACAGCGACAACCTCGCCCTGGCCCGGGAGGCGGACCGGCTGGGCTACTCGGTGGTCTGGGCCGCCGAGGCCTACGGCTCGGACGCGCCGACGGTGCTGGCGTGGGTCGCCGCGCAGACCCGGAACGTCGACGTGGGCAGTGCCGTGATGCAGATCCCGGCGCGGAGCGCCGCATGCACGGCAATGACGGCCGCCACCCTGGACACGCTCTCCGGAGGCAGGTTCCGGCTCGGCCTGGGGGTCTCCGGGCCACAGGTCTCCGAGGGGTGGCACGGGGTCCGCTTCGACCGGCCGCTCGCCCGCACCCGGGAGTACGTGGACGTCGTCCAGGCGGCCCTGCGCCGCGAGCGCCTGCGCTACGACGGCGAGCACATCACCCTGCCGCTCCCCGACGGTCCCGGCAAGGCGCTGCAGCTGACGGTTCGGCCGGTCCGGGAGCACATCCCGGTCTACCTGGCCGCCGTCGGGCCGCGGAACCTCGAGCTGGCCGGCGAGATCGCCGACGGCTGGTTGGCGATCTTCTTCGCCCCGGAGCACGCGGCCGAGTCGCTGGAGCACGTCCGGGCGGGGCGAGCCAGGAGGGCTCCGGATGCCGCCGACCCCCTGGCGGGCTTCGACGTGGCCCCGACCGTCCCCGTCGTGCTCGGTGACGACCTGGAGGCCTGCGCCGCGCCCGTCCGCGCCTACTCGGCGCTCTACGTGGGCGGCATGGGCAGCCGGACGGCCAACTTCTACAACCGGCTCGCCGTCCGGATGGGTTACGCCGACGCTGCCGAACGGGTCCAGCAGCTCTACCTCGACCGGCGCCCCCGCGAGGCCGCGGCGGCCGTGCCGCTGGACTTCGTCGACCGGACGGCTCTGATCGGCCCCGTGGAGCGGGTCCGCGACCGGATGCACGCCTATGCCGAATCCGGGGTCACGACGCTGTCCGTCGCCGTGTACGCGGGTCCCCTCGACCAGCGGCTGGCCACGTTGCGCGCCGTCTCTGAGGCGGTCGAGCAGGCCGGGCTCGCCGGGTGAACCTGCTCGACTACTTCCGGGCCACCGTCCTCGGCCTCCTCCAGGGGCTCACCGAGTTCCTGCCTGTCTCCAGCAGCGCCCACCTGCGGATCTTTCCCGAGATGTTCGGCTGGGAGGATCCCGGCGCGGCGTTCACGGCGGTCGTGCAGATCGGGACCGAGCTCGCGGTGGTCCTCTTCTTCCGTCGGGACATCTGGCGGATCGGCTCGACCTGGCTGCTGTCGCTCGCCCGCCCGGGGCTGCGCGGCACACTCGACGCCCGGATGGGCTGGTTCATCGTCGTCGGCTCGACGCCGATCGTGATCCTCGGCGTCCTGTTCAAGGACGACATCGAGACCTCGGCGCGCAACCTCTGGCTGGTCGCGACCATGCTGGTCGTCCTCGGCGTCGTCCTCGGCGTTGCCGACCGGGTGGGCCGCCACACCCGCCCGATCGAGTCCCTGACCATGCGCCACGCGGTGCTGTACGGCCTGGCCCAGGCGATGGCGCTCGTCCCGGGCGTCTCGCGGTCCGGCGCCACGATCAGCATGGGCCTCTTCCTGGGCTACCAGCGGGAGGCAGCGGCCCGCTACGCCTTCCTCCTCGCCATCCCCGCGGTCGTGGGCGCCGGGCTCTTCCAGCTCCCCGAGATCCCCGGCGGTCCCAACGCGTACGGGCCGGGACCGACCCTGGTGGGCACGGTGGTGTCGTTCGTCGTCGGCTACGCGACCATCGCCTGGCTGCTGCGGTACGTGAGCACCCGGTCGTACCTGCCCTTCGTGATCTACCGAGTCGCCCTGGGTTCGCTCACCCTGGTACTCCTGTCGACCGGCGTGCTCACCCCGTGACGGTGCCGTCGCGCCCGCCGCTCAGGGCAGCGGCGCGGTCCGGATCGACGGCCACGGGTCGACCGGGTGGCCGTCGAGCCTGACCTCGAAGTGCAGGTGCGGCCCGGTGGAGTAGCCGGTGGAGCCGATCAGCCCGATCCGCTGGCCCTTGCGGACGACGTCGCCGGGTTCGACCAGGAGGGTCGCCTGGTGGGCGTAGACGGTGGTGAGGTCGCGGCCGCCCGCCGGCCCGTGGTGGATCACCGTCATGTTGCCATAGGCGGTCTGGAAGCGTGCCTCGATGACGACGCCGTCGTCCGCCGCGTAGACCCACCCGTCGCCGCGCCCCAGGTCGGCGCCGGTGTGCAGCTTGACGTAGCCCAGGATCGGGTGCCTCCGGTACCCGAACGCGGAGGTCAGCTCGCCGGTCCCCGGCCGCACGAACGAGCCGGTTCCCACCGCGGCGCCGACGGGGATGGGGCCGGCGGATGCCGCCCGGGCGGACAACGCGTCGGTGAGGACGGCCGACTCCTGGACGAAGGATGCGTAACGGGCCAGGTCGGTGTCGAGCTCGGCAGTCGCGGCGACCACGTCGGCGTGGCTGCTCGCGACGAGGGCAGCGAGCTCCTGCTCGACGACCTCCGCCTCCTCGCGGGTGGCCCGGGCCTCGGCTCTGGCAGCCTCCGCCACGTCCCGCGCCTCCGCCTCGGCCGCGATGAGCGCCGCCAGCCGCTGCCCGGCGTCGGTGAGCTCGGCCCGCTCGGCGGCGAGCTCAGCCAGCACCGAGCCGTCCGCCCGCAGCACGGTCTCCATGCCCACGACGTTGTCCAGCAGCTCCTGGGGTGTCTGCGAGCCGATCACGACGTTGAGCGTGTCGAACCCGCCGGTGCGGTAGGCCGTGCTGGCGACGATCCCGAGGGACCGGGTCGTCTCCTCCAGGCGCTCGCCCAGGGCGAGCGTCTGCCGGTGGGCCCGAGCACGGCGGGCCTCCGCCTGAGCCAGGCGGGTCCCGGCGGCGGCCGCACCCCGGTCGGCGTCGTCGGCCCGCGAACGCGCCTCGGCGAGGAACGCCGAGGCGCCGGCCAAGTCGGACGCGGCGGCCGCGAGCCCCGAGGAGGCGTCGAGGAGCCGCTGCGCGGAGGCGTCGAGCTGGCTGTGCGCCTGGTCGACGAGCTCGGACCGCAACTCCTCGAGCTGGGTGGTCACGAGGACCTGCTCGGGCGTCGCCCCCGGCGGCGCGACGATCGCTCCAGGTCGTGGTGCGGGGGCCGAGCTGGGTGCTGGAGCCGGCGCCGGAACGGGTGCCGGCGCGGGCTGGCTCGTGGGGGAGGGCGAGGACCCGCCGCCGGACGAGGGGGCCGTCGTGGGTGACGCGGTCGGGGTCGGCGTCGTCGCGGTCGGCGTCGGGGTGGGGGTGGGGGTCGGCGTCGGACTGACCGTCGGCAGCGGCTCCGGCTCGGGGTCCTCGGTCTGCCCGACGGCCGCGACAGGCGCGGCCAGCACCGCCACGACGGCGGTCGCGACGGCGAGGAGGGCACGACGATGGGACATCGCGGATCGACTCGGCCAGGTTTCGACGACGGCAGGCCGGTCGGCCTGTCGAGCCCCAGTCATAGCGGATCCGGCCAGCGGTGTCACCTCGCCCGCGTTCCGGACGTCGCGTTCCAGGGCCACGGGTCCACCGCCCGGCCGTCCAGCCGCACCTCGAAGTGCAGGTGCGGCCCGGTCGAGTAGCCGGTGGACCCGATCAGGCCGATCCGCTGCCCGCGCACGACGACGTCGCCCTCCGCCACGAAGAGCCTCG
>DATHUJ010000133.1:0-14741 GCA_035462375.1 Jiangellales bacterium | reverse complement strand
CGTACTGCACCGACCAGCGGTTGCGGCGCGATCAGATGGCGTCTCTGCTCGTCCGCGCCACTGAGCTCCTCGCCACGGACGACGACCACTTCCGCGACGGTGGCGGAACCACGCCGACGCGATGAACGCACTGGCCGCCCGCCGGCATCACCGCCGGCTGCAACGCCACGGGGACGCGGTTCTGCGGGGATCGCGAGGTCACACGCGGTGAGCTGGCCGTCTTCCTGGGCGTGCCCTCGACCGGGTCCCGCGCAGTACCCTCGCGCAGCAGCTCCGTGAACGCTGGCAGCGGGCCGAGCAGGCACGCACGTTCAGGGAGGCCGAGCGCCGCCGCAAGCGCGAGCAGGCGAGGACGCGACGCGAGCGCACCGCCATCCCGTACGGCATCTGGGACCGGCTCGCGGCCTGCGAGTCAGGTGGCAACTGGTCGATCAACACCGGCAACGGCTACTACGGCGGACTGCAGTTCTCGCTGGGCACCTGGCAGGCCTACGGCGGCTCCGGCTACCCGCACCAGAACAGCCGCGAGGAGCAGATCCGGATCGCCACCAAGGTGCGCGACGCGCGCGGCGGCTACGGCGACTGGCCGGCGTGCGCCCGCAAGCTCGGCCTGCCCACCTGAGCGCCGCGTAGGGAGGCGGGGGCGGCGTGAGCGCACCCCGAGGTGCGCCCATGCCGCCCTCGCCGCCTCGGTGCCGCCCTGTCGACGCGAGTCGGACTCGCCTCGTCGCGACGCCGAGTCAGAGCAGCTCGTCGAGGTAGCGCGGCAGCATCGTGCGCCACGTGCCCCAGTCGTGCTCGTAGGCCGGCCCCCAGTCGTCCACCCGGTTGGGCACGCCCTTGGCGCCGAGGACTTCCGCGACCCTCCAGGACTCCCCGACGTTCTCCCATGCGCCGGACCCGCTGGCGAGGACGACGAAGCGGCGGCGTAGCTGGTCCAGAAGCGGCCCGTCCAGGCCAGGGAGGAAGTGCAGCGGGGAGGCGAAGAACAGGTCGTCGGACCAGTGGCCCTCGTACAGGGGCTGCAGGTCGTACGTGCCGCTCATGCAAACCGCGGCACCGAAGGCGTCGGGGTACCGGCACACCATGGCCAGCGCGTTGAAGGCACCGATGGACGAGCCCGCGGCGATGATCGGGCCCTCGTAGCCGCCGCTGTCGGCACGGATCGCGGGCACGACCTCCTCTCGGATCGCTTGGTGGAAGTGGTCCATGAGAGCCATCCGGTAGCCCTGGGTCCCGACCTTCCCGACCATCACCTGACCGCCGACCGAGTCGACCGAGTAGAGCTTGGCCCGTCCGGATTCCACGAGTGGCCAGCAGGCGCCGACGACGTGGTGCCGCTCGACCTCCTCCGCGTCGCCGCCCGCCGTGGGGAAGACCAGCACCGGGACCCCGTAGTGGCCCCATCGGGCCGTACCCAGGTCCGCGTGGACCCGCTCGGACCACCACCGCTCGACCGCCTTCATGTGCAGCTCACCGGCTCACTCGTACACGAACTTCTGCGGCCCCGGGAAGACCCAGCTCAGCGCGTCGCGGAGCTGGTTGCGCCAGTTCTCCCAGTTGTGTCCGTCCCGCGTCTCCAGGTAGTGGACGTCTACCCCGGTCTGACGCAGCACCGTCGCCATCGACCGGTTGGGTGTGATGAGCGGCTCGTAGATGCCGCAGGCGAGGAACACCCGGTCCGCCACCCTCGCGGGTCGGGCGCGGAAGCGGTTGACGAAGCGCACCACCGGGTCGAAGGCGGGGCCGCCACCGTGGTCGGTGCCGATGTCGGTGAAGACGAACGACCCGGACTGCAGGAGCAGGGCGCCGTAGTTGTGCGGGGCCCGTACGGCGGCGGACAGGGCGGCGACGGCGCCGAAGCTCGCCCCCATGAGGCACCGGCCGGACGGACCCGGCAGCAGCGGCAGCTCCGACTCCAGCCAGGGCAGCAGCTCGGCGTGGAGGAAGCGGGCGTGTGCGCTGGAGTTGGCGTACTCGCGCAGGCGGTCCCCGGGGTCGAGGAAGACCACGCAGGTCTCGGCGACGTCGAGGCGGTGGACGAGGTTGTCGAGCACCGTCTTCATCGACGAGTACTCCAGGTAGTCGCCGCCGTCGTGCACGACGAGCAGGCGGTAGCGCGCGGTCGGGCGGAACCGGGCGGGCAGGTACAGCCGCGCATGCACCTGCCGCCGTAGCGCCTGGCTGGGGACGGACACCGCCACGAGCTCGCCGGGGCGCGCGTCCGCGTCCTCCCGGGTCCAGTCGGGCACCACGTACCCGCTGGCTTGGCAGACCGACGAGCTGCCGACGGGGCTGCGGGCCAGCCGCGGGTTGAGCGGGTCGTTGAACCGCTCCCAGTGCTCGCCCCGTCGGGTCTCCAGCTGGTACTCGACCCGAGACCCCTCGGGTAGCTCGACCGCGGCGTACCACAGGTCGGTGCCCGCCAGCCGCCTCAGTCGGATGTCCGCCAGACCGAGCACCCGGTGCCGGACCCAGACCTCGTCCGCCTCACCGCGGAAGAGGAAGGTGCACGTCGGCCCCTCGACGATCGGCACCTCGTGGCGCGCCAGGAAGCGGTCGACGGCGGTCGCGTCCAGGTCGGAGCGGGCGCGGAGCCGGTTGACGGCGAGCTTGCGCCGCCGCCCGCCCGCCGGGACGCCCGGTGCCGCGCCGGCAGCCGCTCGTGGGGTGCCGGTCACGCCGCCGACTCCGCGACGGTGCTGATCCGACCGTCGGCGTCGAGGACGCGGGCGTCGCGGGGCAGCGATCCGTCCCGGCCCACGTCGACCCGGACGCCGTCGTCGAGCACGAGGCAGCGCGCCGGGCCCAGGCGTCGTGCCAAGACGGAGCTGCGCGCCTCGTCGTCCAGTCGCAGCCGTCGGCGGGCGTGCGGGAGCGGGACCACTCCGGTGAAGACCCCCAGACCGACGTCGTGCACCTCCGGTGGGGTGTCCCCCTGCGGGGCGAAGTCGTGGAAGAGGACGACCCGCTCGGCCAGCGCCATGGCGCCGGCCGACCAGGCCACGACCACCCGGTCCGCCGGCCGTACGTCGAAGAGGCGCAGGCAGTCGAGCAGCACGCCGACGTGGCCGCCGGCCACCACCAGGACCGTGGTCGGATCGAGCAGTTCGGCCACCCGGCTCCGGTGCTCGGCCAGGCGTGGGTGGTCGTGCTCGACGGCGCGCGTCGCGAAACGCTCTCGCACCCCGAGCACGGCCGCCAGATGCCACCGGTCCAGCCGCCGCAGGTCCTCCAGGGCGTCGTCCACCGCCTGCTCCACGAGCGCCGACGGGGCTGTGACGCCCCGCCGCTGGAGCGCCGTCACGGCGGCCATGGCGTGGCGGAGCCGTACGTCGTAGGCGGCGGACAGCTCCTCCCGCGCCTCGATCCACTCGGCCTCCCACTCGGCCAGCGACGGGTCGTGGGCGGCGACGTCGAGCCACCGGCGGTACAGCGCGAGGTTGACACCCCGGCCGTCCAGCAGGTCGAGCAGCTCGGCGTCGTCGTCCTCGCGGTGCCGCCAGCCGGCGTTGACCACGGCCACGGGCCCGTCGACGTCCAGAGCGGCCATCACCGGTCGCAGCGACGGGCGGCGCTGCGGCCCGAGCAGGGTCACCGTCATGTGCCGCTCAACCCGCATGGACCCGCAGGGTCCGCCCGACGTCGTCGAGCATCCCGCGGAGCACGTCGAAGTCCGGGTGGCGCATTCGCACGTACGCGTTGGCCATGAAGCCTGCGGCGACCGGCTGCGTGGGTGTGCCGGGGTCGGGCAGGCGCGCGTCGAGCACCCACGGGCCGTGCCGCGTCTGGAGCTCGTCGACGCCGGAGTAGCCCAGGATGTGCCCGTCCGCCTCCGGCCGTAGCGCGACCATGCCCGCCGCGTAGGCACGGGTGGCCCGCTGCGAGGGGCCGCCGTGGACGAGGCCGTGCGCCCACTCTCGGTAGAGGTCCATCTCGTTGCCGGCGCCGTACAGGTCCCAGGCGCCCACGCCGGGGGGCCGGCAGCCGATCTCGGAGAACTTCAGCCCCTTGGGCCCGAAGAACCACTCCATGTGCGTGGCCGACGTGCCGATCCCGAGCACGTCGGCCACCCGCGCGCCGAGCTCGCGCAGCTGGGCGTAATCGGCGGCGGTGTCGACCCGGTTCGTCGCGATGAATTGCGGCGAGATCCAGCGCGTCCGCATCGCCTCGAGGACGTTCGGGAAGTAGTGGCTGACGAAGTCGTGGACGGGAGTGCCGTCGACGGACAGCGTGTCGTAGAAGCCCTCGTGGCCCTCCACGAACTCCTCGACGGCGATGGACCGCGCGCCCTGGCTGCCGAAGAGCCGCAGGGCCGACTCCAGCTCGGCGTCGCCGTCCACCCGCACGGTGTCCAGCGCGCCGGCACCGGAGCGGGGCTTGAGCACCAGCGGGTATCCCACGGCGGCGGCGAAGGCACGGGCCTGCTCGGCGTCGTGCACGGCCGCGCTGGCGGCGGTCGGGACCCCGGCGTCGCGCAGGGCCTCCTTCATCGACGGCTTGTCCCGGCAGAGCCAGGCCGTCCGGACCGACGTCCCCGGGACATGCCGGTCCTGCCTGACCCGGGCGACCGGGAGGATGTGCGACTCGACGGTGGCCTCCAGCCGGTCCACCCACAGCCGGTCCTGTACCCAGGCCACGGCGTCCCGCAGCTGCCGTTCGTCAACCACGGACCCGACCTGCAGGTAGTGCAGCATCCGCCCGCGCAGCTCGTCGTCGAGCCACTCCGCGGGTCGCTCGCCGATCCCGATCACGGTCGCGCCGACCTCGACCAGGCCGCGCACGAACTCTCGCTGGTTGTCGGGGAACGCCGGCTCGACGAAGACGATGTTCACGGGGTGAACCTAACGTCCGACCGCCGCCGGGACCTCGTGTGCAGCCTCACTACGCTCACCAGCGTGGTGGGCGATCGCGACGACGCGCCCGCCGGGCCTCGGTTGCTTGGTCCGGCGGACGTGCGTCGGCTGGCCGCCGAGCTGGACCTGCGGCCGACCAAGACGCTCGGGCAGAACTTCGTCATCGACCACGGCACGGTCCGGCGGATCGTGCGGCTGGCGGGGGTGGGGCTCGACGACGTCGTCGTGGAGGTCGGCCCGGGGCTGGGATCCCTGACCCTGGCGCTGCTCCCCGAGGTGGCCCGCGTCGTCGCCGTCGAGGTGGACCCGGTGCTCGCCCGGGCGCTGCCTCGGACCGTCGCCGACCACGCCCCCGATCTCGCCGACCGCCTGGAGGTCGTCGCCGCGGATGCGTTGCGGGTCGAGACCCTGCCGGGTGCTGCCCCCACTGCCCTCGTCGCCAACCTGCCGTACAACGTCTCGGTCCCCGTGATCCTGCACCTGCTGGACGTGCTCCCCTCGCTGCGTCATGGCCTGGTCATGGTCCAGGCCGAGGTCGCGGACCGGTTGGCCGCGGTGCCCGGCTCGCGGACGTACGGCATCCCGTCGGTCAAGGCCGCCTGGTACGCCGACGTGCGCCGGGTCGGCACCGTGGGGCGGGCCGTCTTCTGGCCCGCCCCCAACGTGGACTCGGGGCTGGTCGCCCTCGACCGCCACGACCCCCCGCCGGCGCGCGCCACGCGGGCCGAGGTCTTCGCGGTCGTGGACCAGGCCTTCGCCCAGCGGCGCAAGACGTTGCGCGCGGCCCTCGCCGGCTGGGCGGGGTCGCCGGCCGCTGCCGAGGCTGCGCTGCGGCGGGCAGGCATAGACCCGCGGGCACGGGGGGAGCAGCTCGGCGTGGCCGACTTCGCCCGCCTCGCCGAGGCGCGCGGTCCGGCGCCGGACGGGTAGCGTCCCGGCATGGGTCCGTCCCGGGTGACCGTGCGCGCCCCTGCCAAGGTCAACCTGGCCCTGGCCGTGGGGCCACGTCGCCCCGACGGCTACCACGACCTGGCCACCGTCTTCCACGCCCTGTCCCTGTACGAAGAGGTGGTGGCGACGACCGCCGACGACGTCGTGGTCACCGTGGAGGGCCCGGGCGCCGAGCTCGTGCCGCTGGACGACGACAACCTCGCCGTCCGGGCCGCCCACGCCCTCGCCGCGTACGCAGGGGTCGACGCCGGCGTCCACCTGCACCTGCGCAAGAGCATCCCGGTCGCGGGTGGCATGGCCGGCGGGTCGGCCGACGCCGCGGCGGCCCTCGTGGCCTGCGACGCGCTATGGCACACCGGCCTGGGCCGCGGCGAGCTCGAGACGCTGGCAGCGCGGCTCGGCAGCGACGTGCCGTTCGCGCTGCACGGCGGGACCGCGGTGGGCACCGGTCGGGGCGAGCGGCTGACGCCGGCGCTCGTGTCCGGCACGTACCACTGGGTCGTGGCCGTCGCTGACGGCGGGCTCTCCACGCCGGACGTCTACGGGGAGCTGGACCGCATGCGCGACCAGGACGGGGGCTCGGTCGATCCCGACTGCCCGGCCGTGCCTCCGCGACTGCTCGCCGCGCTCCGGGCCGGCGACGCTGAGGCCCTCGGCTCGACCCTGGCCAACGATCTCCAGGCCGCCGCGTGCCGCCTCCGGCCGGGGCTGCGCGACACCCTCGAGGCGGGGAGCGACCTCGGGGCGCTCGGGGCGCTCGTCTCGGGCTCCGGGCCCAGCTGCGTCTTCCTGGCCCGCGACGCCGAGCACGCGCTCGACCTCGCGCTCGGGCTGGCCACCGCCGAGGTCTGTGGCGACATCCACCGCGCCACCGGGCCGGCCCCCGGCGCCCGGGTCGTCGCCGCCTGAGATCCTGGGCGGGCCATGCCCCCCGCACCCGTCAACCTGGTCAACCTCGAGGCCACGAGTCTCGCCTATGGCACCCGGACCCTCCTCGACGCCGTCTCGCTCGGTGTGGCCGTCGGCGACCGGGTGGGTGTCGTGGGCCGCAACGGTGGCGGCAAGACGACCCTGCTGCGTGTCCTCGCCCGGCGCGAGGCCCCGGACTCGGGCCGGGTGACGCACACCGGCGACCTGAGGATCGGCTGGCTCGGCCAGCAGGACGACCTCGACCCGACCGCGACCGTGCACGACGTGGTGCTCGGCGACCGACCCGAGCACGACTGGGCGGGCGATCCCCTCGTCCGGGAGGTGCTGGCGGCCCTCCTGCCCGCCGTGCCCCGGGACGCGACGGTGGGGCCGCTCTCGGGCGGGGAGCGGCGGCGGGTCGCGCTGGCCCGCCTGCTGGTGGCCCGCGACGACCTGCTGCTGCTCGACGAGCCCACGAATCACCTCGACGTCGAGGCCATCGACTGGGTGGCGCGGCACCTGGCGGCCAGGGCCTCGGCACTGGTGGTCGTCACGCACGACCGATGGTTCCTCGACGCGGTCGCGACCTCGACGTGGGAGGTGCAGGGCGGGCGCGTGCACATGTACGAGGGGGGCTACTCCGCGTACGTGCTGGCGCGCGCGGAGCGGGCCCGGATCGCCGCGGCCGACGAGGCGCGGCGGCAGAACCTTCTGCGCAAGGAGCTGGCCTGGCTGCGCCGCGGGCCGCCGGCGCGGACGTCGAAGCCGCGCTTCCGGATCGACGCCGCCAACGCGCTCATCGCGGACGAGCCGCCGCCACGTGACCGGCTCGAGCTGGAGCGCTTCGCCTCGGCCCGGCTGGGCCGGTCGGTGTACGAGCTGGAGGCGGTCAGCATCTCGCGCGGGGGGCGGACGCTGCTGCGGGACGTCGATCAGCACCTGGGGCCGGGCGACCGGGTCGGGCTCGTCGGGCTCAACGGTGCGGGCAAGACGACTCTCCTGCGGCTGCTCGCCGGGGAGGTGCTGCCGGACACCGGGACGGTCAGCACCGGCCGTACGGTGAGGGTCGCGTACCTGACCCAGGAGGTGGCCGGCCCCGAGTCGGGGGCCCGGGTGCTGGATTCGGTCGAGCGGGTCCGCCGCGTCGTGGACCTGGGCAAGGGCCGTGAGGTCACGGCGAGCAGCCTGCTCGAACGGTTCGGCTTCGCCGGGGAGCGGCAGTGGACGCGGCTCGAGGACCTCTCCGGCGGCGAACGGCGGCGGCTGCAGCTGCTGCGCCTGCTGATGGGCGAGCCCAACGTCCTGCTGCTGGACGAGCCGACCAACGACCTGGACATCGAGACGCTCACGGTGCTCGAGGACCTGCTCGACAGCTGGCCGGGTTCCCTGGTGGCCGTCAGCCACGACCGGTACTTCCTCGAGCGGGTCACCGACGTCACGTGGGCGCTGCTGGGGGACGGTCGGCTCGCGCTGCTGCCGGGTGGTGTGGACGAGTACCTCGCGCGGCGGCGGGCCGGAGTCGGGGGTGCGGGGTCCGCACCCCGTGGTGGGGCTGTCGCGGGGTCCGCACCCCGAGGTCGGGCTGTCGCGGGGCCGGGCCCGGCCGGCGGGGAGCCCTTGGCAGGCGGTGCAGCGGTGGCGGGCGCCGGTCCGGCCGGGCGGCGGGGCGACACCCGCGCGGCGCGCAAGGAGCTCGCCCGCCTGGAGCGTGAGGTGGACAAGCTCACCCGTCGGGAGGAGCGCCTGCACGCCGATCTCGCCGCGAACGCCACTGACCATGAGCGGGTGCTCACGCTGGACGCCGAGCTGCGGGACCTCCGGGCCGAGCGGGACCGCCTCGAGGAGCGTTGGTTGGAGCTGGCCGAGCAGCCGGACGCCTGACCCACCGACACCCTGACCCACCGACACCCTGACTCACCGACACCCGCTCCGTGCGACCCGCCCCCCGATCTTGCCGCGCCCCCAAGCCGGTGATCATGGATAGATCGCCCCTCCGGGCGGCTCGGGAGGGCGATGCTTCCATGATCACCGCGAGAGTGGGGCGGCCGAGCGCGTGGAAGCCGGGTTGCGGAGGGGTCAGGCGTCCAGGGGGGCCACGAGTCGGCGGAGCAGTCCGGCCAGCTCGGCGCGCTCCGGAGCGGCGAGCGCACCCAGCAGCTCCTCCTCCCGGCCCAGCAGCCCCACCAGGGCGGCGTCGACGGCGGCACGGCCGGGTCCGGTGAGCCCGACGAGCACGCCCCGCCGGTCGTGCGGATCGGGACGTCGCGAGACCAGGCCGCGGTCGACGAGTTTGTCGACCCGGGCGGTCATCGTCCCGCTCGTCACCATGGTGCTGGCGAGCAGCCGGCCGGGGGAGAGCTCGTAGGGCGGCCCCTCGCAACGCAGCGCCGCGAGCACGTCGAACTCCCAAGGCTCCAGGCCGTGCTCAGCGAAGGCGCCCCGCCGGGCCCGGTCCAGGTGCCGGGCCAAGCGCGTCACGCGCGACAGGACCTCCATCGGCGCCGTGTCGAGGTCGGGGCGTTCGCGGCGCCACGCCTCGATCAGCCGGTCGACCTCGTCCCGCTCCACCTCCCCGACTGTAGCCTCCGTCAAGTATCTTGACGCCAAGTCAAGCCGGAGGGGAGGTCGACCGTGTGGGACCCGGCGCGCTACCTCGAGCACGCCGACCAGCGGGCCCGGCCGTTCCACGAGCTGCTCGCCCGCGTGCCGGACCTGCCCGGGTGCCGCTCGGTCGTCGACCTCGGCTGCGGGACGGGGGCGCTGACCACCCACCTGGCCCGGCGCTGGCCCACCGCGCGAGTGACCGGCGTCGACTCGTCCGCCGAGATGCTGGCGGCGGCCGACCCGCAGGCCCTCGCGGCCGGGGTCCAGCTGGTCAGGGCGGACCTTCGGGACTGGCACCCGGAGGCGCCGGTCGACGTGCTCGTCACCAACGCAACCCTGCAGTGGGTGCCTGACCACCTGGAGCTACTGCCCCGGCTGGCCGGCCTGCTGGCGCCCGGCGGCGTGCTCGCCCTCCACGTGCCCGGCAACACCGGGGAGCCGTCCCACCTGCTGCTGCGTGAGCTCGGCGACTCCCCGCGCTGGCGCACGTACGTGGGGGAAGGCCGAGTCGCCCGCCCCGCGGCGTACGGACCGCGGGAGTACTTCGAGGTCCTGGCCGGCGCTGGCCTGGCCGTGGACGCATGGGAGACCACGTACCTCCACGTGCTCGAGGGCGAGGACGCAGTGCTCCGCTGGGTCTCCGGGACGGCCCTGCGCCCGGTGCTCGCCGGACTACCGGACGACGCCGCCCGAGAGGCCTTCGTCGCCGAGTACGGTGCGGCCCTGCGCGAGGCCTACGGCCCCGGCCCGTACGGGACCGTCCTGCCCTTCCGCCGGGTCTTCGCCGTGGGGCGTGCGGCGGTGGTCCCGAAGGCTTGAGCGTGTTCTGCGGCCGGAGACCCTGGAGCCGTCCAGGGGGTTGGCCCAGTCGGCGGGAAGTCGCCCGGGGACCTCCGTGCAATGCATGTCCAGCGCGAAACGGGTGACCACTGCATACTGGTTCAGAGGGAGGGTCTTGAGAACCGAGGGACGCCACGCCAATGGCGGTCGACAGATGATCGCGCGGGAAGGGTCATGAGCCAGGTCGGTTACATGGAGTCTGCGCCCCAGCGTCCTGACGACGTCGCGGGGCCGACCCAGCGCGAGAGCCGCACCCACCGGTGGGACTTGGCTGTGGCCTACCAGCGGCTGGCCGACCTCGACTACACCGACGGCCGCACCGACCAGGCGGCCGAAGGCTACCGGCGATACCTGGAGACCGCTGAGCAGCTTGCGGCTGAGGATCCTGAGATACTGACGTACGGGCGAGCGATGGGTCTGGCTGTTCAACGGCTGGCCGACATCGACTCTGTCTCCGGGCGGACGGAGCAGGCGGCGGAGGGCTACCGACGCTACCTCGAGATCGCCGAAGAGCTGGTGGCGCGAGACCCAGCCGAGCTGGTCCACCGTGAGGATGTGGCCCTGGCCCAGCAGCGGCTTGCCGACATGGACCACGCCGCGGGGCGCTCGGAGCAGGCGGCCACCGGCTACCGGAAGGCGCTGGGAGCGGTCGAGGAGCTGGTCACGCGTGATCCGACCAACCTGTCGTACCGGGAGGACGTGGTACTGACCCTCCAACGGCTCGCGGACCTGGACCGCGATGCGGGACGTCACGAGATGGCCGGGGCTGGGTATCGGCGAGCTCTGGAGAGCGCCGAGTGGCTGGTCTCGCGCGATCCGGCCAACACGTCCTACCGACGGGACATGGCTCTGGCGCTGCAGCGGCTGGCGGACCTGGACTATGCGGCAGGTCGCTCCGACAGTGCGGCAGACGGCTACGGACGGTGCCTGAGCATCGCCGAGGAGCTAGTCGCCGGGGATCCGGCTGATCTTTCGTATCGGCGTGCGATGGCCATCGCACTTCAGAGGCTGGCGGATCTCGATGACGACGCCGGGCGGCTCGACGAGGCGGCGGCCAGCATCCGGCGATACCTCCAGGTCGTCCAGGAGTTGGCCGACCGCGACCCGATCAACCAGACCTACCGCGAGGACGTGGTGCTGGCTCACCTACGGTTGGCCGACCTGGACTACGACGCGGGGCGCGTGAACGAGGCCGCGGACGGCTACCGACGCTGCCTCGACATCGCCGAGGAGCTGCCCACACAAGGTCCGAGCGCGGCGTTACATCTGGGGATCGTGGATGCGCGGCAGAGGCTGGCAGAGATCGTCCTCCTCGTAGCTCGGCAGGCGGAGTCTTCAGTTGATCACGCGGCGTCGACGACCGCTGCGCCAGAGGCCGCCAAAGAGGCCGACGACCTCGCCGTCCTGGCGGAAGAGGCCAGAGCGCACCAGCAACTCGCCGATCTGGACCGTTCCGCAGGTCGGCTCGAGCAGGCGTCGGCAGGCTACCGCCGCTATCTCGAAACCGCCGAGAAGCTTGTGGCAGCGGACCCGACCAACGCCGCCTTCCTTCGAGACGTGGGGATCGCCCACCAACGGCTCGCCGATCTGGACTTCGATGCCGGCCGTCTGGACCCGGCCGGCGCCGGCTACCGGGCCTACCTGGCCGCGGCCCAGGAACTGATGAACCTGGAACCGGCCGACATGACGTACCGCCAAGACGTTGCTCTCGCGCACCAGCGGCTGGCCGACCTCGACTTCGCGGCGGGTCGGTCGGAGCAGGCCGAAGCCGGGTATCAGCGCTACCTGGAGATCGCCCAGGAGCTGGTCTCGTCGGCGCCTGACGATCTTGTGTACTTGCAGGACGTTGCTCTCGCGCACCAGCGGCTGGCCGATCTCGACTACGCGGAAGGACGACTGGCCCAGGCTGCCGACGGTTTCAGGCGCTACCTGGACGTAGCCCAGGAGCTGGTGCGCCGAGATCCGGATGACCTCGTCCACCTGGATGACGTGGGCATCGCATACCAGCGGCTGGCCGATATCGACACAGCCGCTGGGCGACCGGAGTTGGCGGCTGCCGGCTATCGGCGATATCTGGAGACCGCCGAGAAGCTGGTCGGTCTGGACCCCGCTGTCACAGAGCGTTGGCGCGACGTGGTGATCGGGCATCAACGTCTGGCAGAACTTGATTGCGCTGCGGGACGACCGGAGAAGGCAGCCGTGAGCTACCAGCGTTCCGCAGAAGCCGCTGAAGAACTGGTAGCACGGGATCCCGTCACGCCCGCCCACTGGGAAGACCTTGCGATCGCGCACCAGCGGCTGGCTGACCTGGACTACGCCCTGGGGAGGCCGGAGCAGGCAGGGGTCGGTTACGGGCGATTCCTCGAGGCCGCGGCGAGGCTCGATGCTCTGGGGTTCGACTCTCCCCTGTTCGAGGAGCTGCCGATCGCACGTCAGCGGCTGGCCGACCTGCAACGCCGTCGCCGGGTCTCTGGTTGACGGCGACCCCTCTCAGTCTTGAGTGCTTAGCCGAGGCTTCGGCTCGAGTCCGGACAGGCCGTTCCACGCGAGGTTGACGAGGTGGGCGGCGACGTCGGCCTTCTTCAGCTTGCGCTCGTCGAGCCACCACTGACCGGTGAGGGCCACCATGCCCACCAGCATCTGCGAGTAGATGGGCGCGTACTTGGGGTCGAAGCCGCGCTCTTTGAACTGGCCCACGAGGATGTACTCGACCTGGCTCGCCGCGTCGGAGATGAGGCTGGCGAAGGACCCGGTGGACTGGGCAACGGGCGAGTCGCGCACGAGGATGCGGAAGCCGTCGGTCGAAGCCTCGATGTAGTCCAACAGGGCAAGTGCGGCGCGCTCGAGCAGCTCGCGCGGGGCCCCCTCGCTGGTCAGGGCACCGGTGATGAGGTCGAGGAGTGCCTCCATCTCGCGGTCGATGACTACCGCATAGAGGCCCTCCTTGCCCCCGAAGTGCTCGTAGACGACCGGCTTCGAGACGTGGGCGCGGGCGGCGATCTCCTCGATGGAGGTGCCGTCGAAGCCGCGCTCGGCGAAGAGGGCCCGACCGATGTCGAGCAGCTGCTCGCGTCGCTGTTTGCCGGTCATCCGAGTACGGGTGCTGGCGCGGGCCTGTCGGGGGAGCGCGGCTCGATCGTCGGGCGCGGCGGGGGTCACCGGGCCATCATGCCCTGCGCCGGTCGGGCGCTCGGTCCGTGCGGAGTCCGATGACCCCCCGACGCTCACGCGACGAGGGTCGACTCGCCGCCGTAGTCGTCCACCCGTCGGGCTGCGATCCGGTCGGAGCTCGGCCAGCGCACGTCGGTCGCCCAGCCCAGCCTCTCGAAGGCCCAGATCACGCGGGCGCTCGAGTCGATCTGGCCCCTGAGAACGCCGTGCCGCGCGCAGGTGGGATCGGCGTGGTGCAGGTTGTGCCATGACTCGCCCATGGACAGGAAGGCGAGCCACCACACGTTGCCGGACTTGTCGCGACTCCGGAAGGGACGTTCCCCGATGGCGTGGCAGATCGAGTTGATCGACCACGTCACGTGGTGCAGCAGCCCAACCCGTACGAGCGTGGCCCAGAAGAACGCGGTCAGCGCGCCGTACCAGGACATGGTCCAGAGACCGCCGACGACCGCGGGGAGCAGCAGCGACACCGCGACGAGGGCGGGGAAGGCCTTGCTCACCTTGACGATGTCCCGGTCCTTGAGCAGGTCCGGCGCGTACTGGCGCTGGCTCGTCTGCTCGACGTCGAACAGCCAGCCCATGTGGGCGTAGAAGAGGCCTTTGACCAACGCGGGCACGGTCTCGCCGTAGCGCCAGGGGGAGTGCGGGTCGCCCTCGCGGTCGGAGAACTTGTGGTGCTTGCGGTGGTCGGCGACCCAACGGATGACGGGCCCCTCGATGGCCAGGCTGCCGGTCACCGCCAGCGCGATCTTGAGCGGCCGGTTGGCCTTGAACGCGCGGTGGGTGAAGTAGCGGTGGAAGCCGACGGTGATCCCGTGGCCGGCGACCAGGTACATCGCGACCGCGAGCACGATGTCGCGCCAGCCGAGGAAGCCGCCCCATGCGAACGGGATCGCTGCGAGCAGGGCCAGGAACGGCACGGCGATGAAGACGCCGAGGATGATCCGCTCCTTGAGCGACTGGGTGTCGCCGCCGAGGGTGCCGAGCTCCGGCAGGTCGTTCGTCCGGTCGGGGCTGGTCCGGTCCGCCGTACGGTCGGTGGTGCGGGCCGGAGTACCGGCGGCCGTGGCCGTGGGTGGGGTCATGGTGCCTTCCAGGTCTCGGGAGCCGGCGGGAACGTGGCGCGTCTGACGCCTACGGAACCGTAACCTACGTCGGCGTAACCAGGCCAGCCCCCGGGCAGCCGCCGGGTGCCCTCGCCCTCCCCCGCGAAGCCGGTTTCTGTCCGCCCCGGTCGACAGGATGAGCCACGACGAGGGACGACGAGCGGGGGCGGGCATGCGGTTGACCGAGCCGGAGCGGGAGCAACGGGACCAGCGGATCCGGGAGCTGCGGTCTGCCGGGGTGTCGTGGGCCGACATCCGAGCCCAGCTCGGGGTGGGGACCAAGACCATCTCGCGGGCCCTGGGG
>DATHUJ010000132.1:0-27726 GCA_035462375.1 Jiangellales bacterium | reverse complement strand
TCATCTCGAGGAGGACGACGTGGACGCCGTCGACGACGCCGCGACCGCCACCGGAGAGGTGCTGACGGAGCGGCAGCAGGAGCTGCGCCGGGTGCTGGAGGGGATCATCGGCATCCCCTTCACCGAGGGCAACGCACTGCGGGTGCTACGCAACGGGGACGAGATCTTCCCGGCCATGCTGGACGCGATCCATGGTGCGGAGAACACCGTCGACCTGATGACCTACGTCTACTGGAAGGGTGACGTCGCCCACGAGTTCGCCCAGGCCCTCTCCGAGCGGGCCCGCGCGGGGGTGCGCGTCCGGCTCCTGCTCGACGCGATCGGCGGCTTCCAGATCGAGAAGGGTCTGGTTGAGGCCATGGACCGGGCGGGGGTCCAGGTCGAGTGGTTCCGCCGACCGTTCGTCAAGTCGCCGTTCAAGCACAACCACCGCTGCCACCGCAAGGTGCTCGTCGTCGACGAGTCGGTCGCCTTCACCGGCGGCGTCGGCATCGCCGAGGAGTGGTGCGGAGACGCCCGGGACGAGACCGAGTGGCGAGACACCCACGTCGAGGTCCGCGGACCGGCGATCGACGGGCTGGCCGCCGCATTCGCGCAGAACTGGGGGGAGACCGGCCGCCCCCTCCTGGGCGCCGCTGACCGCTTCCCCGGCCACGAGCACGAGGGGCCGTCGGTGTGCCAAGTGGTCCGCGGCTCGGCCCACATCGGCTGGGACGACATGCAGACGCTCTTCCACCTCGTGCTCCGGATGGCCGAGGAGCGTGTCCAGCTCCAGACCGCCTACTTCGCGCCCTCGCAGATCTTCATCGACGAGCTGTGCGACCTGCCCCGCCGCGGTGTCGAGGTCGACGTCCTGCTCCCCGGCCCACACGCCGACAAGCGGGTAGCCCAGCTGGCGTCGGAGCAGGCGTACGAGCAGCTCACGGATTGCGGCGTCCGGGTGTGGAACTACCAGCCGACCATGCTCCACACCAAGGTCATGACCGTCGACGGTGCGCTCGGCATGATCGGTTCGTCCAACTTCAACCGCCGGTCGATGGACCACGACGAGGAGGTCGCCGTCGTTGTGCTCGACACCGACGTGGTCCGCACCTTCGAGGACCACTTCCGCGACGATCTGCGCCGCAGCGAGCGGATCGACCCCGAACGGTGGGAGAACCGCTCGCGGCTGCAGCGGCTGCAGGAGGCCGCGATGGCACCGATCCGGCGGTACATGTAGCCCGGGGAGGCGACCGGCGAGGTGACCGGGCCCCCCGCCGAGGCACTACGGTCGGGGCGTGGCCGAGCTGGTGTACCCCCCGGTGATCCTCGCCGCCAAGACGATGTTCCGCGCCCTGGACCTGCGCTTCCGCATGGCCGGGACCGAGCACGTCCCCCGTACGGGAGGAGTGGTGCTGGCCAGCAACCACGTCAGCTACCTCGACTTCATCTTCGCCGGGTTCGCCGCGCAGCCGGCCAAGCGGCTGGTGCGGTTCATGGCCAAGGACGCCGTCTTCAAGCACAGGGTGTCCGGCCCGCTCATGCGCGGCATGCACCACATCCCCGTCGACCGGTCGGCCGGCGCCGCGTCGTACGCGGAGGCGCTCCGGGCGCTGCGCGGTGGGGAGGTGGTCGGCGTCTTCCCCGAGGCGACGATCAGCCGTTCCTTCCGGATCAAGGAGTTCAAGAGCGGCGCGGCCCGCATGTCCATGGCGACGGGGACGCCGCTGGTCCCGGTCGTCCTGTGGGGTGGCCAGCGGCTGATGACCAAGGGCCGGCCGCGCGACCTGCGTACCCGTGGCCGGACCGTCACGATCCGCGTGGGCGAGCCGATTCGGCCGGGGCGCCGCGACGACGCCGAGGCGGTCACCGCGGAGCTGCACTCACGGATGGCGGGGCTCCTCGACGACGCGATCGCCGCCCACCCGGACCGACCGGACGGCCCCGACGACCGATGGTGGCTGCCGCGCGACCTGGGCGGCACCGCGCCGACGCCGGAGGAGGCCGCCGCGATGGACGCAGCCGAGAAGGAACAGCGCCGCGCCGGGTCGTGAGACGGCGTGCCGAAGCGACCCGCCTGGCCTCCGCCGCGGCGGACGTCCAGGTCATCGCGGGTTACGGTCTACGGGTGGACCACCCGACCGCCCCTCCCCAGCTGCTGGGGGCGTACCGCCTCGTCGAGCCGATCGGCGAGGGCGGCATGGGCGTGGTGCACCTCGCGTACGGGGGCGACGGGCGGCTGGTGGCCGTCAAGATCCTGCGGCCCTGGCTGGTGGGTGGTCGGGACGGCCGCGCCCGCTTCGAGCGCGAGGTTGCGGCGCTGCGGCGGGTGCGCGGTCCGCGGGTGGCGGAGGTCCTCGACGCCGACGTGACGGCCGACCCGCCGTACGTCGTGACCCGGTACGTGCGTGGGCCGTCCCTCGACCGGGTCGTCGCCGACCACGGTCCCCTCCGCGGGCCGGCCCTGATGCGCCTGGCGGCCGGTCTCGCCGAGGCCCTGGACACGGTGCACGCGGTCGGCGTCGTGCACCGGGACGTCAAGCCGGGCAACGTGCTCATCGCCGACGGCGGGCCGGTCCTCATCGACTTCGGACTGGCCCACGCGCTCGGCGACAGCCGGCTCACCGCCACGGGTCTGGTCATCGGCACGCCCGGCTACCTGGCGCCCGAGACGGTGCTGGGCCGCGACCCGGTGCCCGCCACCGACGTCCACGGCTGGGCGGGCACGGTCACCTTCGCGGCGACGGGCCACCCTCCGTACGGCTCGGGTCACGACGCCGTGGTCCTGGACCGGATCCGGCGCGGGGAGTACGACCTCGAGGGGGTCGAGCCGGATCTCGCCGGCTTGCTGCGTCACGCGCTGGCGGTCGACCCGCCCGCGCGCCCCACGGTCCGGCAGCTGGTCCGGGCGGTGCAGGCGCTGGAGCCGCCGTCCGCCGACCGTGCGGCGCCGGCAGCGGGCGCCGCCCTCGCCGCTGCCGCGGCGGCGACCGGCTGGACGGCTCCGGCCGCGGCCACCGCCGCCCTCGGGCCGGCCGTGCCACCGACCCGCGTCGACCTGCCGCCCCTCCCCGAGGTGGCGCCGGCTCCGCCTGTGGCGACTCCTCGCGCGGCCGCTCCTCCTAGGGCGAAGCCACCCCTCACGGGGCCTCCACGGGCGGGCTACGCCACACCCTTCCCTGGCGCCGGTCAGGCCGCACCCTCCCCGTACGCCGTGCCTCCTGCCGGCCCGGGACCGGTCGCCCCACGCCCGCACGAGCCCGCGCCCGCCCGGCCGGGCGCTGCCCGCCCGGCACCGGTCCGGCCCGCGCCGGTGGCCGCTCCGCTCGCCCCACCTGTCACCAGCACGGTCGGTCGTGCGCTGCTCGCGGCCGTCGCGATGCTCCTCGTCGCCATCGGCGTCGCCGCCCCGTACGTCGGCTCCGCCGTGCTGTTGGCCTGCCTCGCCCTGGCCCGCACCGCATGGCGCGTCCGCCGCCGGGTGTACGAGCGGCAGCTGGCTCGCGGCCCGCAGCGCTCCGACGGGGTGCTCGCGGCGGTCGGGGCGCCCTGGCACCTGGTGACCACGGTCCTCCCGTCCCTGGCACAGACCGCTCTCGCCGTGGGCGCGGGCGCGCTGGTCGGCGTCGCGGCGCTGGGGGCCGGCACGGTGGGACCACGGATCCCGTACGTGCTGGGCGGAGCGTTCGCCGTGCTGCTGGCCTGGTTCGGCCCGGGCGCGGCCAGGGTCCGCCGCGGGGGTCGCGTCCTGGTGGCCGCGGTGACCCGAGACCGCCGGACCGGGTGGGTCCTCGCCGTGGTCGTGGCCGTGGCGGCCTGGGTGCTGGGGCTGTGGTGGGAGAGTTACGGCACGACCTGGTGGCCGGGGACCCCGCCGGAGTTCCCGACCTGGCTCTGAGCCGGCGAGTCCTTGGCTGAAGACCCGGTCAGGGACGGGTGACGGGCGACGGCTTGCCAAATCGCCCCGCCGGCGCGGGGACCAGAGGCGTCGGGTCGCTCTTCCCCTTCCGCGGGATCAATGACCCTGGTGATGCCCAGATCCCAGTCCTACGTTTCAAGCGTGGCTGAAGCAAGCGTCCTCGAAGTGTCGGTCCAACCCACCGAGCGAGAGGTGTCGGACCGGTTGGCGGCGGCGTTGCCTCTGCTACGCGCCGCCGCCGATCCCGTCCGCTGGACCGTGCTCCACATCCTGGCCACCGGGGACTCCTCCTGCGTCTGCGACCTGCAGGAACGCGTCCCGATCGCGGCAAACCTGCTGAGCTACCACCTGAAGGTGCTGCGTGACGCCGGGCTGGTCCGGGCCACGCGGCGAGGCCGCTGGATCGACTACGCCCTGACCCAGGACGCGCTCGACCGGCTCGGCGGCGCCCTCCCGGGGCGTGTCGGCGCCGATCCGGTGCGGTCATGAGCGTCCTCGAGCGGCTGCCCTCCTCCACCCGCGGCCGCTGGCTCGCCCTGTCCGGTGTCGCCGCCCTGTGGTTCACCGCTTACTGGGTGAACGGGTGGCTCTGGGACGCCGTCCTGTACGACGCGTTGGGGATGGCCCGTGAAGTCAGGGTCACCGAGACCATCCACTTCTTCCTGTACGACACCATCAAGATCGCGCTGCTGCTGGCCGGGATCATCTTCCTCGTCACCATGCTCCGCTCGTACATGAGCGTCGGGCGGACACGTGCGATGCTCGGCGGGCGGCGCGAGGGCCTCGGCAACGTCATGGCGGCGGGGCTGGGCGTGGCCACACCGTTCTGCTCGTGCAGCGCCGTCCCGGCGTTCATCGGGTTCGTCGCTGCCGGCGTCCCGATCGGCGTGACGATGAGCTTCCTGATCGCCAGCCCGCTGGTGAACGAGATCGCGATCGGGATGCTCTTCATCCTCTTCGGCTGGAAGATCACCGCGATCTACGTGGTTGCCGGTCTGACGGTCGCGGTCGTCGCCGGGTGGGTGCTCGGACGCCTCGGGGTCGAGCGGTGGGTCGAGCCCTTCGTCTTCGAGACCAAGCTCGGAGGCCGGGTGGTCGACTCCTCCGCCGGCTTGACCTTCGCGCAGCGGATCCAGATGGGTGTCGAGGAGGTCGCCGTCATCTTGCGCAAGATCTGGCCGTTCCTGCTCGTCGGCATCGCTGTCGGGGCGGTCATCCACGGCTGGGTGCCCGAGGACTTCTTCGTCGCCCACGCCGGACCCGGCAACGCGCTGGGCGTCCTGGTGGCGGTCGGCATCGGGGTGCCGTTGTACTCCAACGCCGCGGGGATCATGCCCTTGGTCCAGGCCCTGTACGACAAGGGGCTGCCCATGGGCACCCTGCTGGCGTTCATGATGAGCGTGGTCGCCCTGTCGCTGCCCGAGCTGATCCTGCTCCGCCGCGTGCTCAAGCCGCAGCTGCTGGCCGCCTTCGTCACTGTCGTGGCCACCGGCATCGTCGCTGTCGGCTACCTGTTCAACGTGATCCTCACCTGACCCTCCGAAGGGATGCCATGATGATCATCAAGGTGCTCGGCCCCGGCTGCAACAACTGCGTCAACCTCGAACGTGTCACGCGCGAGGCCATGTCCGACCTGGGCCTGGACGCGACCATCGAGAAGGTCTTGGACTTCCCGACCATCGTCGGCTACGGGGTGATGTCCACACCCGCCCTCGTGGTGGACGAGCAGGTCGTCGTCTCCGGCCGGGTGCCTCGCCGCCCCGAGGTCGCCGCCCTGCTGGCCGCGCGATGACCGAGGACGTGCTGCCGGAGGAGACCCCGGGCCCCCGGGTCATGACCGGGCGGAGACCCCCATCTCGTCGAGCAGCTGGCGCACGCGGCGCTCGATCTCGTCCCGGATCGGTCGGACCGCCTCGACGCCTTGCCCGGCCGGGTCGTCGAGCGTCCACTCCTCGTAGCGCTTGCCGGGGAAGATCGGGCAGGCGTCGCCGCACCCCATGCTGATCACGACGTCAGCGGCGCGGACGACCTCGTCGGTCCACGGCTTGGGGAACTCCCCCGAGATGTCGATCCCGCGCTCGCGCATCGCTTCGACGGCCGCGGGGTTCACCTCCGTACCCGGCTCGGAACCCCCCGACCAGGCCACGGCGGCGTCACCGGCCAGGTGCTGGAAGAAGCCCATGGCCATCTGCGAGCGACCGGCGTTGTGCACGCACAGGAAGAGCACGGTGGGCAGGCCGTCGGAGCGCCTGCCTTCGACCTTCGCCAGGGCGCGCAGGCGCTGCCGGGCGAAGCGCTCGGCCATCAGCGGCAGGAAGTTGGGGATGGAGGCCCGCTCGGCGAACTGGTCGTAGCTGGTGTGCAGGAAACGCTCGATCGTCTCCGTGCCGAAGACGTTGTCGAACTCGGTCTGCAGCCGCCCGGCCGCCACTGACAGTGCCATGGTCTGTTCGAGGGTGCGGTCCTTGCGCTGGTAGGTCTCGGTCATGCGGGTCGTTCCTCCTCCGGCGTCACCGCGGCGACCAGGCGGCCCACGCGGTCCTCGATGACCTCCAGCGAGAGCTCGAAGGCCGCGTCGGTCCCCACCCGGACGGGGTCGGGGACCGACCAGTGCAGGTGCCCCGAGCCGGCGAGCCGCTCGTGGGCGTTGTCGCAGACGGCGACGACGAGGTCGCCGGTCTGCACGGTGTCGTCGACGTGGTGAGTGCCTCGCCCCACGAGCGCCAGGCCGTGGCGACGAGCGGTGGCGACCGCCAGCGGGTGGACCCGTGTGGCCGGTACGGTGCCCGCCGAGGCCACCGGGACGGTTGACCTGCTGGCCCAGGTGGCCGCCGCGAGCTGCGAGCGGGCGGAGTTGTGCGTGCACACGAAGACGACGCGCGGTGCCGCCGGCCCCGGGGCCACGACGAGACCCTCCAGCCGGCCCGGTACGAGGCGCACGTAGGTCCTGCGCTGGTCGCCCTCCGAGCGGGTGCGCTCGACCACACCGGCGACCTCCAGCGCCCGCAGGTGATGGGCGAGCAGATTGGTCGGCAGCTCGAGCGCACGGGCCAGCTCACCGGGTGACTGGTCGGAGAGCAGCAGGCGGTCGACGACGGCCAGTCGGGCGGGGTCGCCGAGGGCGGCGTGCACCCGGGCCCGGTCGACGACCGATCGCTCAGTGTCCATTGACTCAATTATGCTTGAGCGAGTTTGGGAAGGCAAGTCACCGGCCGACCATCCCCGAACGGTGATCATGGAAGGAACGCCCTCCGGCGGTCGCGCCCGGGGCGATGCGTCCATGATCGACGCGATCGGGCGGGTGTGGGCAGCGCCGGCCGGTCCGAAAACCGGGGGCCTCGCCAGGGGCGCGGCCGGCTCAGCCGAAGCGGCCGGAGATGTAGTCCTCTGTCCGCCGGTCGGCGGGGTTCGTGAAGATCTTGCTGGTGAGGTCGAACTCGACCAGCTCGCCGTAACGCTGCCCGCGGTCGTCGACGTTGGCGGTGAAGAACGCCGTACGGTCGGAGACGCGGGCGGCCTGCTGCATGTTGTGGGTCACGATGATGATGGTGTAGTCCCTCACGAGGTCCTGCATGAGGTCCTCGATCAGGGCCGTCGCGATCGGGTCGAGGGCCGAGCAGGGCTCGTCCATGAGGATGATCTCGGGCTTGGTGGCGATCGCGCGGGCGATGCACAGCCGCTGCTGCTGCCCGCCGGACAGGGCGAGCCCGCTCTTGGTCTTGTACTCCTCCTTGACCTCGTCCCACAACGCCGCGCCCTTGAGGGACTCCACGACGAGACTGTCGAGCCCCTCCTTGTTCAGCTTCATCCCGGTGACCCTGGGGCCGTACGCGACGTTCTCGAAGATCGTCTTGGGGAAGGGGTTCGGCTTCTGGAAGACCATGCCGATCCGCCGCCGTACCTCGATCGGGTCGACGTCCCTGGCGTAGAGGTCCTGGCCGTGGAAGAGCACCTTGCCCTCCACCCGCGCGGTGGGCACGAGGTCGTTCATGCGGTCGAAGCAACGCAGGACGGTCGACTTGCCGCACCCGGACGGGCCGATCATCGCGGTGATCTGGTTGCGCCCGATGAGCATGTTGGCCTTGCGCACCGCCCAGAAGTTGCCGTAGTAGACGTCGAGGTCCTGGGCCTCGATGATCGGGTCGACGGGCGTGTGCTCGCGGCCGGCGTGCTCCTGGTGCTCGATCGCGATGCCGTGCTCGGCGGGCGCCGCCCCGGATGCAGCGGAGTCCGACGACTCCCGGCGGTCACGCGCCTCGGTCATGTGTCGCCCTACCTCGGTCAGCTGGTCGTCGGTCATCAGTGTGGCCCAGCCTCTCACCAGCGCCGCTGGTACTTGTTCCGGATGTAGATCGCGAGGGAGTTCATCACCAGCAGGATGAACAGCGACACCACGATGAGCGCGCTCGAGAGGGTGATGAAGTCCTGCTGCGGTCGGCTCGCGTAGTCGTAGATCTGGATGGGCAGGGCGGTGAAGCGGTCGTAGACGCTGGCCGGGTTGAAGGTGACGAAGGCCGCCACCCCCAGCACCACCAGCGGCGCCGCCTCTCCGATGGCGCGGGACAGTGCGAGGATCGAACCCGTCGCGATGCCCGGGACGCTGTTGGGCAGGATCGTCCGCCAGATCGTCTGGAGCTTGGTCGCCCCCAGCGCCATGGAGCCCTGGCTCAGCGAGTCGGGGACCGCCCGGATCGCCTCCCGGCTGGAGATGATCACGACGGGGAGGATGAGCAGCGCCAGGACGATGCCCCCGGCCAGGAGCACGGGGCCCAGGCCCAGCCTCCCGCGGACGATCAGCCCGAGCCCGAGGATGCCGTAGACCACGCTGGGGACCGCGGCCAGGTTCTGGATGTTGAGCTCGATCATGCGGTTGTACCACTTGGTGGGGTCGGCGTACTCCTCCAGATAGATCGCCGACATCACCCCGAGTGGCAGGACGATGACGGCTGTCAGGACCATCAGCCACAGCGTCCCGAGGATGGCCGCCTGCGCCCCGGCGGTCGCCGGGCGGATCTGGGAGGCCTGGTTGCGGAGGAGGTCGGCGTCCAGTCGCGGCCAACCCTCGACGAGGACGTAGGCGAGCAGCACGCCCAGGAAGACGATGCCGATCCCGAGGCACGCGAAGAGCAGGTAGCGGAACGCCCGGTCCTTGGGCTTGTTGTCGTGCGGTGTGTTGGGGGTGAAGTGCGGCCGCTCGGTGGTCGGCTCGATGTGGGTGAGCGTCACTCGTACTCCTCCCGGAACCGGCGCACGAGGCGGATGCTGATGAAGTTGAAGACGATCGTGATGAGGAAGAGCAGGGCAGCGACAGCGAAGAGCGACTCGTACCCGATCGACCCGGTCGGCTGGTCGCCCTGGGCGGCGCGGGCGATGAAGCCGGTCATGGTCTGCCCGCCCTCGAGCGGGTTGATGCTGAAGTTCGGGGTCTGACCGGCGGCCAGTGCCACGATCATGGTCTCGCCCACCGCGCGGCTCACACCGAGCACGAACGCGGCGACGATCCCGGAGATCGCCGCGGGGACGACCACCCTCGTCGCCACCTGCATCTTGGTACTGCCCAGCCCGTAAGCGCCGTCTCGTAGCGACTGCGGGACGGCGGTCATCGCGTCCTCCGACAGCGACGCGACGGTGGGGATGATCATGATGCCCATGACCAGGCCGGCGCTGAGCATGTTGAAGGTGCCCACCTCGAGGAACTGCCTGAGGAGGTTGGGCGTGAGGAACGCGAGGGCGAAGAAGCCGTAGACGACCGTCGGGATGCCGGCGAGCACCTCGAGCACCGGCTTGAGCACCTTGCGGGCGCCGGGTGAGGCGTACTCGGCGAGGTAGATCGCCGCCCCGAGCCCGACCGGGATGGCCACCAGGAGGGCGATGGCCGACGTGGTCAGCGTGGCGGTGACCAGGGGCAGCACGCCGAACTGCCGCTGCGCCTCGGCGAAGAGGGGCGTCCACGTGGTTCCGGTGAGGAACTTCCAGAGGTTGACCTCGGGCTCCCGGAAGAACTCCAGGGTCGGTTCGAGGATGGCCACCACGATACCCACGGTCGTGAGGACCGAGACGATGGCGGCGACGAAGAGCACGAGCTCGACGGCGCGCTCGCCGTAGCGGGGCCGCGCCCGGCGCAGGGAGGGTCCTGCGCCGGGCGGCGGGGTGCTGCTGGTGACGGTCACGAGGGGATGGTCTCGCTTCCTGGTCGCCGATGCTCGACGCTCAGCCGCGGAGCTGTTCGACCTGCTGCTCCAGCTCGGCCTTCTGCTCGTCGTTCAGCCCGATGAAGGCGGCAGCCTCCACGATCTCGTCGATGTTGTCCACGTAGAAGTCCACGAACGCCTCGACCTCCGGCTTGGTCTGGATCGCCTCGGCCGACGGGTAGATGAACAGCTGCCGGCCCAGTGGTTGGTAGCTACCGTCCTGGACCGTGTCGATGCTGGGGGCCACGCAGCCGTCGCCACCGTCGACCTCCAGCGCCTTGAGGGTGTCCTGGTTCTCCTCGTAGTAGGAGAACCCGAAGTACCCCATGCCCCCGCGGGAGCCTTGGACCGCCTGGACGATCACGTTGTCGTCCTCGGAGGCCTCGAAGTCGGTCCGCGACGCGCCTTCCTCGTCGTTGATCGCGTCGGTGAAGTAGTCGAAGGTGCCCGAGTCGGTTCCGGGACCGGCCAGCGTGAGCGGCTCGTCGGGGAACGACGGATCGACCTCGTTCCAGTTGGACACGGTCGAGTCGGGCGCCCAGATCGTGTTGAGCTGCTCGACAGTGAGGCACTCCGCCCAGTCGTTGTCCGCGTTCACCACGACGGTCAGTCCGTCGTTCGCGATGGACAGCTCGTCGTAGCTGACACCGTTCTCCTCGCAGAGCGCGGCCTCGTCGTCACTGATCTCCCGGGAGGCATCGGAGATGTCGGTCTCTCCGGCGCAGAACTTCTCGAAGCCGCCGCCGGTTCCCGACTGGCCGACGGAGACCCGCACACCCGGCTGCTCCTCGCCGAAGAGCTCGGCAGCCGCGCTCGTGAGCGGGAAGACG
The DNA here is from genome assembly GCA_035462375.1 of Jiangellales bacterium. Taxonomy (GTDB): domain Bacteria; phylum Actinomycetota; class Actinomycetes; order Jiangellales; family Jiangellaceae; genus DASTQL01. Next base: position 16,807 of record DATHUJ010000132.1, on the reverse strand, counting down.
GTGCTGGAGCCGTCGACGTTGACCGAGCCGGACAGCTCGCCGCTGCCGTTGCCGCCTTCACCGCCGTCCTCGCCGGCGGTGTTGGCGGGGTCGTTGCCGCTACCGCAGGCCGCGAGGACGAGGGCGGTGGCGCCGGCCACGGCCAGGGGAGCCAGGCGGCGTCGCAGGATGCTGTCGTTCACGGTGGGATGTCCTTCCGGGACACGGTGAGACCGATGTGACGCCGAGGACCGTAGGTAGCGCAGGTGACGGGCCGCCCCGGCGATGGTGAACCAGGGGTGAACGACAGCCACACCTTCGTCATCCGCCTGCCGACCGGGTGATGGCGCTCACATGAATCGGTCGCGTGGAACATCGCGATCCGGTCACACCGTGCAGGTGGGCGCGGTCACGGCCGCGTCACGGCGCCCGGGGCAGGCGGGCGGCGCGGATGGACGATGGGTGCGTGGACGCGGACCTCGTGATCGTAGGCGGCGGACAGGCAGGCCTTGCGGTGGCCTACTACGCCCGCCGGGCCGGCCTTCGTCTCGTGGTCCTCGACGCCGAAGGGTGCCCGGGCGGCGCCTGGCAGCACATGTGGGACTCCCTCCGCCTCTTCAGCCCCGCGTCGTCCAGCGCGATGCCCGGCTGGCCGATGCCCGAGGGGTCGGAGGATCCGCCGGGCCGGGGCCACGTCGTCGACTACCTGACCCGCTACGAGGACCGGTACGGCTTCGATGTGCGTCGGCCGGTGCGCGTCACCGCCGTCGAGAGGTGCGGCCCGGACCGTACAAGGCTGTTGGTCCGCAGCGACACGGGCGAGCAGGCGGCGCCCGCCGTCGTCTCGGCGACCGGTACGTGGCGGCGGCCGTTCTGGCCCACGTACCCGGGGCAGGCGGCCTTCCGCGGCCGGCAGCTGCACGTGTCGGCGTACAAAGCGCCCACGCCGTACGTGGGGAGGCGCGTCCTCGTGGTCGGCGGCGGGAACTCCGGCGCACAGGTGATGGCGGAGCTGGCACCGGTAGCGACCGCGACCTGGGTGGTGCCGCGGGAGCCGCGGTTCCTGCCGGACGACGTGGACGGGAGGGCCCTCTTCGCGGCCGCCTCGCGTCGGCGGGCGGCGATCCTGCGGGGTGAGGCGGTCGACGGTGGAATCGCCGGGGTCGGTGGCCTGGGTGACGTGGTGGTGGTCCCGACCGTCCGGGCCGCGCGCGACGCCGGGTTGCTCCGGACGTCACCGCCGTTCCGGGCGTTCACTTCCGAGGGGGTTGTGTGGCGGGACGGGCGGTCCGAGCCGATCGACGCCGTGATCTGGTGTACGGGTTTCCGGCCGGTGCTCGACCACCTCCGGCCGCTGCGCATCCGGCACGAAGGCCGGGTGGACGTAGCCGGCACGCGGTCGGTGGATGTCCCGGGTCTGTGGCTGGTGGGGTACGGCGACTGGACCGGGCCGGGGTCGGCCACGCTCGCCGGCGTCGGGCCCACGGCGCGCGACACCGTCCGGGAGGTTGTGGCCGCACTCGGCCGGACCGCCCCGTGACCAGTCCTCGAGCGGGTTGCGCGCCCCCAATGACAAGGTCATGGTCCATTCGAGGGCTGGCCGGGGTCTGTGGGCCGGGGCCGGGCCGGCGGCCGGGGGCCGGGGCAGGCACCTGGCTCAGAGCTCGTGGCGCTCGCAGGCCACGACGACGCCGTGGCGGTGGTGCAGCACCACGAAGCCGCCCGGCGGCAGGGTCGGGTCCGCCGGCACCTCGCATCGGGCCCGTTCGGCCACAGCGGCGAAGAGGGCCGGCAGCACCGGCCGGTGCGAGCACACCACGGTGGGCTCGCCGGCTGCGAGCAGCCCGGCCACCACCCCGGCCGCCTGGTCGGGCTGCTGCTCGTGGCCGAGCTCGGAGACCACCGGCTCGAGCTCGACCGTGCGTCGGGTCGAGGTCGCGTACGGGCGAACGGTGTCGACGCACCGGGTGGCGTCGCTTGAGACGACCCGGCTCACGCCGTAGCAGCCGAGCAGCACCGCGAGCCGGTCGGCCTGGGCGACTCCGCGTCGGTCCAGGGGGCGCTCCATGTCCGGGCCGTCGAAGCTCCCCCGGCCGACCGCCTTGCCGTGACGTAGCACGACCAGGGGCACGGTGGGGGCCGGGTCCGCCGCCACCCCCGCCACGAGCTCGGCGTCGCGGGGGTGCGTGAGCCGTTCCAGCGCCTCGGGGACCGGCAGGAACTCGACCAGGTCGATCTCCGCCGTCCCTGGCCACTCGGGCGCGGAGTCGTCGGCCCGGGCCGCCCAGTAGTGCACGACCTTGTCGGCCTCGCCGACGGGATAGCGCTGGGACGGCAGGGGGCGACCCAGCACCACCCGGTGCCCCGTCTCCTCCAGCACCTCCCGCACCGCCCCCGCCAGGACGTGCTCCCCGGGGTCGAGCTTGCCCTTCGGCAGCGACCAGTCGTCGTACTTCGGGCGGTGGACGAGGCACACCTCGAGCCCGCCGGCGTCGCCCTGCGCCACCGGCCGCCACATCGCCACCCCCGCGGCCGGGATCTCCGGCCGGGTCACGCCTCCAACCACTTCCGCAGCTTGCGCCGCCGCACCTCCGGCCACAGCTGGGCGAACTGCGACCGCGTGCGCTCCACGTGGTCGCGCTCGACCTCGTGCAGAACCCCCATCGCGAATGCGACCTCCGCGCCGACCCGGCCGGTGGCCGCCATCCCCCGTACGGCCTCGGCGGCGACGGCGCCGTCCTGGTGCTCGCCCAGCACATCGGTCACGTTGGACAGCTGCTTGGCCAGCGTGGCGGCATCGTCACCGAAGACGGGCACGCACGCCTCGACGGAGTACCGCGCCTTCTTGGCCGCCTTGCGGGCGGTGTGCCACTCCTCGTCCGGCGCGCCTTCGCCGGAGCCCTCGTCGGCCAGCAGCTGCTCGGCGTCGCGGGACAGCCGCTTCCAGGCCTTCTTGACCAGCGGGGGCAGCACCTCGCCGGCCGGACGCTCCGCCTCGTCGAGCGTCGGCGGGTCGGCGCAGGCCGCCACGAGGGCGTCCTGCAGGGCCAGGTAGCGCTCCGACCCCAGCGTCTCCAGCGCCTGCTTGCGGGCCTCGGTCATCTCGCGGCGCAGCCGCCGCCGGAGGAGGGCGCGCACCTCCGCGACCGGCAGGTCCTCGGGCAGCTCGCCGGCGTGCTCGTCGAGGCGGGCCAGCAACACCTCGCGGTCGCGGTAGCCGCCCAGCGAACCGGCCACCCAGCCGAGCTCGTCGCGCAGCTCGTCGGCCCAGGTGCGGTCCAGCAGCGGGCGGAAGACCCGCAGTCCGCTGCGCAGCCGCCGAGTGGCCACCCGCATCTGGTGCACCGAGTCGTCAGCGTCCCGCCGGACGGCCATGTCGGCCAACCGGAGCGCCCGCGTGTGTCGGGCCAGGTGCGCCCGGATCGCCTCGCGGGCAGGGTCTTTGGGCCCGGTGTCCGGAGGTTCCGGGACCTCCGCCGGCCGGGAGGCCAGCGGGCCCAGCGCCCGGACCGCCTTGGAGACGAACTCGCCAGCGACCGCCCCCGCGCCTACCAGGCTGTCGACGAGCGGCTGCAGGGCCTCGCCGGTCCCCTCCTCGGCCTCCTCGAGCTCCAGCTCCCGGAAGCGTGCCGCGACGTGCCCGTCGCCCGCCACCACGCTGACCGTGTCGTCCACCAGCTCGGCGAGCGGCGCGTCGTCCTCCCCGAGCAGCAGCCGGGTGGTCCGCTCCGTCCGCAGCGTGGCCACCGGCCGTACGGACCGGTCCCGGACGATCGCCCGGACGAGCGACAGCAGCTCCGCGGGCGGCTTCCCGCGACCACCGGCGTCGAGCGGGAGCCTCAGCTCCTCCCGTACGCCGGGGTCGGCCTTGGGGACCGGCACCTTGAGGTGCCAGCCCTCGTCGGGTCCTCCCGTACGGCGGCGCAACGTGATGCCCTCGCGGGCGAGCCGGAGGTCGTTGGTGTCGTGGTAGGTGGCCTCGAGGACGTCGGTGCCCTGGTCGTGCACGGCGGTGATGCCCCCCACGGCGAGCTCCGGGAGCCGGAAGAGCCCGTGGACCCGGAACTTGCGCTCGACCTCGCGGTGCGGTTCGGGTTCCTTGGGGGTCACGCCCCGGCCTTCCGGCGGCGCTTCTGCTCGATCAGGACGTGCTGGAGGTCCACCAGCGGCTCGCCGTCGGCGTCGAGGTGCACGCGCTCCCAGTCGCCGTCAGGACGCAGGTGCCACGAGGCCACCCCGGGGTCGAAGGCGAGGTCGAAGAGGGCGGCCATCTCCTCGCGGTGCTCGTCGCTGGAGAGGCTGACCATGGCCTCGACCCGCCGGTCGAGGTTGCGGTGCATCATGTCGGCCGAGCCGATCCAGTACTCCGGCTCGCCGCCGCCCGCGAAGGCGAAGACTCGGGAGTGCTCCAGGAAGCGGCCCAGGATGCTCTGCACGCGGATGTTGTCCGAGAGCCCCTCGACGCCGGGTCGGAGCGCGCAGATCCCGCGCACCCAGACGTCGACCGGCACGCCCGCCCGGGAGGCCCGGTAGAGCGCGTCGCACACCGCCTCGTCCACGAGGCTGTTGGTCTTGAACCTCACCCACGCCGGGCGCCCCGCCCGGTGGTGCTCGATCTCGCGCTCGATCCGCTCCACGATCCCCGCACGGATGGAGTGGGGAGCCACCAGGAGCCGGCTGTAGTCGGTGGCGAGGGAGTAGCCGGAGAGCGAGTTGAACAGGTGGTTGACGTCCTCGGCCACGACGGGGTCGGCGGTGAGGAGGCCGAGGTCCTCGTACAGGCGGGCGGTCTTGGGGTGGTAGTTGCCGGTGCCGATGTGGGTGTAGCGCCGGATGCCCCCGCTCTCCTCCCGCACGATCATGAGCAGCTTGCAGTGGGTCTTGAGCCCGATCAAGCCGTAGACGACGTGGCACCCGGCCTGCTCCAGCTTGCGCGCCCAGGAGATGTTGGCGCGCTCGTCGAAGCGGGCCTTGATCTCCACCAGGACGAGCACCTGCTTGCCGAGCTCGGCCGCCTCGATGAGGGCGTCGACGATCGGCGAGTCACCGCTGGTGCGATAGAGGGTCTGCTTGATCGCGAGCACCCGTGGGTCGGCCGCGGCTTGTTCGACGAACCGCTGGACGCTGGTGGAGAACGAGTCGTACGGGTGGTGGACCAGCACGTCGGCCCCGCGGATCGCGGCGAACATGTCGGCCGGCTGGGCGGACTCGACGTCGGGCAGGTCGCGGTGGGTGGCCGGCAGGAACGGCCGGTACTTCAGCTCGGCCCGGTCCAGGTCGGCGACCGCGTGCAGCCCCGTCAGGTCCAGCGGCCCGGGCAGGTGGAAGACCTCCTCGGACCGGATCTGCAGCTCACGCTCGAGCAGGTCGAGGACGTGGGGGTCCATCGACTCCTCGACCTCGAGCCGCACGGCGGGCCCGAACCGCCGGCGGATCAGCTCGCGCTCCATCGCCATGAGGAGGTTCTCGGCGTCGTCCTCCTCCACCTCGACGTCCTCGTTGCGGGTCACGCGGAAGGTGTGGTGCTGCAGCACCTCCATCCCCGGGAAGAGCTGGCCGAGGTGGGCCGCGATGACGTCCTCGAGCGGGACGAAGCGCTGCTCGGCGACCGGGATGAACCGCGGGAAGTTGGGCGGCACCTTGACCCGGGCGAAGTGCTCCGTGCCCGTACGGGCGTTGCGGACCACGACGGCGAGGTTGAGGGACAGGCCCGAGATGTACGGGAAGGGGTGCGCCGGGTCGACGGCCAGCGGGGTCAGTACGGGGAAGACCCGCTCGCGGAACAGCCGGTCCATGGCGTGGTGCTCGTGGTCGTCGAGGTCGTCCCAGCGGAGGAGCTCGATGCCCTCCTTGCCCAGGGCGGGCAGCAGCTCGTCACGGAAGTCCCGGGCCTGGCGTGCGGTCAGCTCGCGGGTGCGCTCGGAGATCAGGTCGAGGATCTCGCGGGGGAGCAGGCCGCTGACGGCCGGGACTGCCACCCCGGCGGCGATGCGGCGCTTCAGCCCGGCCACCCGCACCATGAAGAACTCGTCGAGGTTGCTGGAGAAGATGGCCTGGAAGCGGGCGCGCTCCAGGAGCGGTAGGTCCGGGTCCTCGGCGAGCTCGAGCACCCGGGTGTTGAAGGCCAGCCAGGAGAGCTCCCGGTCGAGGAAGCGGTCGGCGGGCAGCTCGTCGCCGGGCGCCTCGGGCTCGGGCGCCGTGGAGTGGTCGATCACCCCGGGGGTCGGCGTGACCGCCGCGATCCGGCGGTCGCGCCGGGCCGGCCTGGGCGAGGTCGGCCGGGTGCCCGCGCGGTTCCCGCCACGACCTCCCCCCGTACGGGCGGTGCTGCGGTTTCCGGCCGCGCGGGAGCGACGCGCCGGCGACGGCCCCGCCGGCTGCTCCTCGGGCTCGGGGACGGGCTCGTCGGTGGCCATACATGCATGGTTCCACGGACCGTGGACAGCGGGTAGCGGTAGGTCAGCCCCGTGAGTACATGACGTCCGTGTCCCAGCGGGTGAAGCCCAGCCCGGCGTAGACGCGCACGGCGGCGGCATTGTCCTCGTCGACGTAGAGCATGGCCTGCGCCAGGCCGCGGGAGCGGAGGTGGCGGAGACCGACCAGGGTCAGTGCCCTGCCGAGGCCGCCGCCCTGCTCCGCAGGATCGACACCGACGACGTAGACCTCGCCGATCGGGTCGTGGCCGTGGCTCTCGGGGGCATGTGGGCCGACGTGGTCGTGGTCGTTGACCCCCTGGCCGCCGTGGATCTTGGTCCAGTGGTAGCCGACCAGGCGGCCGTCGGAGGTGGCGCCGCCGTCCTCGGTGGGTGCGTCGCCTCGGGTGGCGACGAAGAAGCCGGCCGGGTCGAACCACGGCTCGCGCATCCGCCGGTGCAGGTCGTCGACGGTGAGCGCCCCCTGCTCGGGGTGGTCCGCGAAGGCCAGCGCATTGAGGGTGACCCAGGCCTCGTCGTCCTCCCCGGGGCGGAAGGTGCGGACGGCCACGCCTTGGGGGAGCTCGGGTCGCGGCAGGGCTGAGTAGAGCGACCGGCGCATCTGCCACAGCGAGCGGCTGCGCCGGAAGCCCATCGACTCGGCCAGGCGCTCGGCGTCCGGGTGCCCGCCGTGGGCCCATAGCCGGAGCCGACCGTCCGGCGACTCGGCGAGCAGCCGCTCGGTGAGCCGGCGGGCGACGCCCCGGCGCCGGTGCTCCGGGTGCACGGCCAGCTCGGCGCTCGCGCCCTCCACCTCGTCGGTGACGTCGAGGTGGGCGTAGCCGACGACCTTCCCACTCGGGCCCCGGGCCAGCACGTTCCGGGTCGCCTCGTCCCCGCCGTACCGGAGGTGCAGGCGCACGTGCTCGGAGAGCGGGTGGACGCCGTCCGTCTCGGTGGCCGCGTCGACGAGCTGTAGCACCTCGGCGACCGTGGCCGGGTCGATGCGGCGGTCGACCTCGACCTCCACCTGCTCGGCCGGGACCGTCACGACCGACACCGTACGGGAGCGCGGTCACGCTCGGTTCGCGTGCGCGTCGCGGAATCGGCACATCTTGCCCTGGTTACATTCTCGGCACGAGGCGTTAGCCTGCCCACGATGCCGGCGGGGGCGGCGTCGGACCGTGCCCGCGCCCGCCCGTGCGGGTCCGTCAGACCGACGAGGGGAAGCATGTCGACTACCGAGACGAGGGGGCGCCGCCGCGCTCTCGCAGCCATGGGTGCGGTGGCGGTCGCCGCCGCCCTCGCGATCCCCGCGGACGCGGCCCCCGGTGGGGTGCCCGGCAAGCCCCCCGGCACACCGGGGAAGGGCAAGCCGGCCGACCCGCCGGGACAGCTGGTGGACGTCCAGCTCTTGGCCTTCAACGACTACCACGGACACCTGGAGGCGAACACGCCAGGCCAGGCAGGAGGTGTAGCTGCCGGTGGTGCCGAGTATCTCTCGGCGAAGCTGTCAGAGCTCCGGGAGGGCAAGAAGAACACCCTCACCGTTGCGGCCGGCGACCTGATTGGCGGCACCCCGTTCCTATCGGGGCTGTTCCACGACGAGCCGTCCGTCGAGTCGCTGAACGCCATGGGTCTGGACGTCTCGAGCGTCGGCAACCACGAGTTCGACGAGGGTGTCCCTGAGCTGCTGCGCATGCAGAACGGCGGCTGCCACCCGGTCGACGGGTGCTACTTCGAGGACGAGCCGTACCCCGGCGCAGACTTCCCGTGGCTGGCCGCCAACGTCGTCCACGAGGACACTGGTGACACGGTCCTCCCGCCGTACTGGATCCAGCGGTTCCAGGGGGTCAAGATCGGCTTCATCGGCATGACGCTCGAGGGAACGCCACAGCTGGTGGCCCAGTCCGGAATCCAGGGGTGGAGCTTCGAGGACGAGGCCGAGACTGCCAACGCCCTCGTCCCAGAGCTGGAGGCCCAGGGAGTGGATGCCATCGTGGTGCTCCTCCATGAGGGTGGCATCCAGGACGGGGGCGGGATCGACACGTGCGTCGGCATCTCGGGGCCGATCGTGGAGATCCACGACAACCTTGACCCCGCCATCGACGTGCTCATCACCGGCCACACCCACCAGCCGTACAACTGCGTGCTCGAAGACCCCGCCGGGCAGGACCGGCGGGTGACGAGCGCCTTCTCGTTCGGCCGGGTCGTCTCGGAGATCAACCTGACCATCGATCGGCGGACCAACGACGTCCGCCGCGACCTGGTGACGGCGACCAACCACGTCGTCGAGCAGGCGGCTCTCACCCCCGACCCCGTCCAGACCGAGATCCTCGAGAAGTGGGGCGAGCTCGCCGACCTGGTCGGCAACCAGCCGGTGGGTCAGATCACCGACGACATCTTGCGCGCGTTCGTCGGGACCAACGAGGACCGGGGGAGCGAGAGCGACCTCGGCAACCTCATCGCCGACGCGCAGCTCTGGGCGACCGAGGTCAACGGCGCCCAGGTCGCCTTCATGAACCCTGGAGGCTTGCGGGCGGACCTCCTCTTCGCGTCGTCACCTGCTAATGAGGGCGATGGTGTCGTCACCTACGGCGAGGCCTTCAACGTCCAGCCCTTCGGCAACCTGCTCACGACGATCCCGATGTCGGGCGCGCAGATCGTGGACGTCCTCGAGGAGCAGTGCCAGCCGGCGGGTTCCAGCAGGCCGTTCCTGCACCTCGGGGTTTCCGAGGGCTTCACCTACACCCTGAGCAGGACGATCGTCGGCGGCAACTGCACCGCTGTGTCGGTGACCGACGTTCAGCTCAACGGTGTGGCCCTCGACCCGACCGCCACGTACCTCGTGACGGTCAACAACTTCCTCGTCGACGGCGGGGACAACTTCGGCACGTTCGCGGATGTCCCGGTCGGGGACCGGGTCGGTGCGGGCATCGACCTCGACGCGTTCGTCGCCTACATCGGTGCGGAGGGGCCGCTCGCGCCGCCAGGGACCGACCGGGTCAACGAGGTTCCGTAGGGTCCGGAACCGGCATCTCATCAGGGCTGCCGCAGCCACCCGGCTGCGGCGGCCCTGCCGCGCGGCGGGATTCCCGGTGGCGGGGCCCTGCCGCGCGGCGGGATTCCCGGTGGCGGGCCCTGCCGCGGGGCGGGATTCCCGGTGGCGGACCCTGCCGCGGGGCGGGTCCTCTTGGCCCGGCAGACCCGGACCCGACACTGGTCGACCCGGTCCCACCGGCGGAGGCCAGGCGCGGAGGTCTCATGATCGTCCGCCTGCAGCCGATCACGGGACGTCCCTGCGCCCACGAGCTCAGCAACGTCCGCAGCTCCCCCGGCGATCCGGCGATCTTGAGGCGTGGGCGTGCCGGTGGCCACGCGAACGTCGCATGATCACGAGGTGGACGCGCGATCATGAGACATTTCGCGGCCCGGGAGAGCGAGTCAACCATGATCGGGAGCGCCCGGCCGCTGCGCCGACCGGGGCCTTCGAGCGCCGACCGGGTCCCCGGCGTACGTGACGCGGCAGATGGGCTGCCGACCGGGTCCCCCGGCGTACGTGACGCGGCAGATGGGGCGCTAGACAGGGTCCCCCGGCGTACGTGACGCGGCAGATGGGCCCGACAGGGTCCCCCGGGCGAGCGTGCCGCGGCAACTGGGCGCCGAGCCGGGTGCATTCACCTGGCTCAGCACCCACTTACGCGGCTGCCGTGATCAGTGGGGGGTCAGGTGACGGGCGCCGGCTGCGGCGGGACGCTGCGGCCACCGGCCCGTGACGGGGAGGGCGCGGCAGAGCCCGGCTGCTCGCCCCGCCTGGCCGAGGCGGGCGCGACGAAGCGGTAGCCCACGTTGCGCACCGTCCCGATCAGCTGGTCGTGCTCGGCGCCGAGCTTGGCCCGGAGCCGGCGGACGTGGACGTCGACCGTGCGGGTGCCGCCGAAGTAGTCGTAGCCCCAGACCTCCTGGAGCAGCTGGGCGCGGGTGAAGACCCGGCCGGGGTGCTGTGCCAGGTACTTCAGCAGCTCGAACTCCTTGTAGGTGAGATCGAGCGCTCGGCCACCGACCTTGGCGGTGTAGGTGGCCTCGTCGATGACCAGGTCGCCGCTGCGGATCTCCTCGGGCGTGGAGTCGGCCTGGCGGAGGGCCAGCAGCCGGCCCTGGGCCAGCCGCAACCGGGCCTCGACCTCCGCCGGACCCGCGGTGTCCAGCAGGACGTCGTCGACACCCCACTCGGCGGTCACCGCGGTGAGGCCGCCCTCCGTGACGACGAGCAGCAGCGGGACCTCGACCCCCGTCGTCCGGATCAGGCGGGTCAGGCCGCGGGCGTGAGCGAGGTCACGGCGGGCGTCGACGACGACGGCGTCGCACTCCGGCGCGTCCAGCAGCGCCGAAGCCTCGGCCGGGGCCACGCGCACCTGGTGCGTGAGCAGGCCCAGTGCCGGCAGCACCTCGGCCGACGGCTGCAGTGCGTTGGTGAGCAGGAAGAGCGTGGCCACCGGCCCAACTCCCTCCCCGGGGGCGACCCCCGGAAGCACGAACGGGCCCAGAGGGCGTCGTCGCCCGGGCCCGGCTCGTGGTGAAGGATACCGGAGATGCTCCAGCACACCACCGCCGTGCCGCGGACCCGGACCCTCGTCACCGACGACGGCGTCCGGATCGCGGCGCGCTACGACCCGCCTCGCCGGCCCGGTGAGCGGTTCGGCGTGGTGCTGGCGCACGGCTTCACCGGGTCGACCGACTCCCCGGGGCTGCGCCGGGTCTCCGAGTGGTTCGGCTCGGACGTGGGGGTGGTCACCTTCGACTTCCGCGGGCACGGCCGGTCTGCCGGGCTGTCCACCCTCGGTGACCTCGAGGTGCTGGACCTCGACGCCGCCGTCCGCTGGGCCCGCACCCTGGGTCACGAGCGGGTCGCCACCGTCGGCTGGTCGATGGGCGCCGCCGTCACCGTGCGTCATGCCGGCCTGGTCGGCGGGGTCGACGGCGCGGTCGCCGTCAGCGGTCCGGCGCACTGGTACTACCGCGGCACCCGCCCGACCCAGGTCGCCCATCGGGCCTTCGAGAGCCGGACCGGCCGCGCGGTCCTGCGGCTCGGCTACGGCACCCGCATCGACCCCGGTCACTGGCAGCCGGACCGGCCGCAGTCGTGGCCGCCGACGCCCGAGGCCGCCGCCGCCCTCGTCGCCCCCACCCCGCTGCTGGTCGTGCACGGCGAGGCCGACACCTGGTTCCCGCCCGAGCACGCGCGGCGCCTGTACGACGCGGCGCGCGAGCCCAAGGAGCTGTGGTTGCTCCCGGGTTTCGGCCACGCGGAGACGGGGGCCGTCGCCCACGGCGAGGAGCTCGTGCGGCGGATCTCCGGCTGGCTGCGCACCCACCTGGACGCCGTGCCGTGAGCGTCCTGGTCCGTTACTGGGCGTCGGCCCGCGAAGCTGCCGGCACCGCTGAGGAGCGCGTCGACGGGTCGACGCTGGCCGACGTGCTCGACGCGGTCCGCCACCGCCACGCCGACCGAGAGCGCTTCGCCGAGGTCCTCGGCGTCTGCTCGGTGCTCGTCGACGGCGAACCCGCCGGAGGCAGGGACCCGGCTGCCGTCGCCGTGGCCGAGGGTTCGGAGGTGGACCTGCTGCCCCCCTTCGCCGGCGGTTGAGGACGGGAGCAAACCACGGGAGCGGACGGCGGTCGCGGCACGCCGGCGCCGGAGGGCGACCCGCAACCGGGGGCGCGCGCCCCGGCGGGGGTGACCCCGCGGCCCGGACCAGGTGCCCCGGCGGCCACGCTAGGACGCGGGCAGGCCACGGCCTGATCACGGTTGGGCTCGGCCGTGGGGTCGGCATGTCCGGCTCTGGGAGGATGCGCGCCGTGGCAGCCCTCCTCGCCGCCGGACTGGCCGGCGTGCTCGTCCTCGCGACCCTGGTGGGCACGCCGTTGCTGGCCGCGGGGGTGGCCGTCGTCGTCGTGGTCCTCACCCTGGGCGCCGTCCGCCCTGCGGAGGTCCCGGGCTCGGGTCGAGCGGCCGGCCTGGCCCTGGTCGTCGGTCTCACTGGCCTGGTGGCCCTGGTGGTGGACGACGGCGGCGACGTCGGCTCGCTCACCGCCGTGCTCGGGCCCTCCGTGGTCGCCGCGATCGCGCTGCAGATCGCTCGGCGCGACGGCCGCCCCCGGCTGACCGCCTCCCTCACCCTCGCCGTGACCGCCTGCGCCCTCGCCCTGCTGCCGGCGATGTGGGTGGCGCTGCGCGAGTCGGTCGACGGGCGTGCGTCGGTCCTCGTGGGCCTCACCGGGCTCGGGGTCGCGACCCTCGTCGAGGGGGTGCCCGGGTCCCGCGGGCTGATCCGGACGCTCGCCGTCCTCGCCGCGGGCGCGTCGGGCGCGCTGCTGTCTTTCGCCGTCATGGCCGTCAGGGACGCCGCGCCTCCACTCAACGCCGTCGTCCTCGCGACCTTCGCCGCCGTCGCGACCACGGCGGCCAACGCCGCCGTCGACCGCATCGCGGCCGAAGCTCAGGTCCTCGTCGGCCGGGACGCACCACCGCGGCCCCACGTCGAGCCCGGCGCCTTCCTGGCCGCTGTCCTGCCGCTCCGGCTTAGCCTGCCCTTCGTCATCGCCGCCCCCGTCACGTACGTCCTCGGGCGCATCCTGGTCGGGTGACGCGGGAATGCCCTGGGTCCGGACCGACTTGACCTTGCCGTGACCGGGCTGCTCGTCCTGGCCGCGGTTATCGTGGCTGCCACCGCCTTCGGGCTGTGGCGTGCCCGTACGGACGGCAGGCTCCGAGCGGTCACGCGCAGCGTCCCGGGACCGATGGGTGTGGACGGGCTCCCGTCGGCGGGGTCGGTCGAACTGACGCCCGCGGACCTGGGAGACGCGCTCGGCGACCGGGCGACGCTCGTGCAGTTCTCCTCCGCCTTCTGCGCCCCGTGCCGGTCCACGCGACAGGTGCTGCGCTCGGTGGCGGGTGACGTCGTCGGGGTCCGGTACGTCGAGGTGGACGCCGAGTCGCGGCTGGACCTGGTCCGGCGGCTCGAGGTCGCCCGGACCCCGACCGTGCTGGTGCTGGACGCTCGTGGCCGGGTGGTCCGGCGGGCCGCCGGCGCGCCGCGCCGGGCCGACGTCGTGGCTGCGCTCGGCGAAGCCATCCCGTGAGACGGGTGTCCCATCATCCGGACGTCGCGTGACAGCCGACCCTGCCGGTCGTACGCTTCCGCACGTGTTCTCGACGGAGCTCACCAAGCGCCGAGCGGTCGACCTCGTCCGCGTCGCCGCCATGCTCTGTCCGATGCCCTGACCGGCGGTCCCCCCGTCGCTCGCGCCACTGTCGCGCGCCGTCACGCCTGGACCGCCTGACGCGTCCGTCGCCGTCCGTCAGGAGCCCCCTGTGATCGACCCTCGTGGTCAGCGATTCGCCGCTGCCCTCACCACAGTCGTCCTCACTGCCGTCCTGCTGCTCGACAGCCCCGTGCTGCTCGCGCTGCAAGCGGCTGCCTTCGGCCTGGCCGTCGCGCTCAAACCCGCGCGGTCGCCGTACGGTCTGGTCTATGCCCGGCTGGTCCGGCCGCACCTCGGCGCGCCGGCCGAGCTGGAGGACGCCCGGCCTCCGCGCTTCGCCCAGGCCGTCGGCCTGGCCTTCGCGGTCGCGGGCCTCGTCGCCTACGCCCTGGGCGCACCGGCCGCCGCCGCCGTCGCCGTGGGCGCCGCCCTCGCCGCCGCCTTCCTCAACGCCGCCTTCGGCATCTGCCTCGGCTGCGAGGTCTACCTCACCTACCGCCGCATCCTCACCCGCACCGTCCCACTCCGTACGGACGTACGGAGCGACACCGACGTCACGGAGGTCTCCGCATGAGCCGCGAACAGGTCCTGGTCGGCCCCGACTGGGTGGAGCAGCACCTCGACGACCCGAAGGTGGTGCTCGTCGAGGTCGACGAGGACACCACCGCGTACGACAAGAACCACATCCGCGGAGCCGTCCGGCTGGACTGGAAGAAGGACCTCCAGGACCCCGTCCGCCGTGACTTCGTGGACAAGGGGCAGTTCGAGGCGCTGCTGTCCGAGCGGGGCGTCGCCAACGACGACACCGTCGTGCTCTACGGCGGCAACAACAACTGGTTCGCCGCATACGCCTACTGGTACTTCAAGCTGTACGGCCACGACGACGTCCGGCTGCTCGACGGCGGCCGCAAGAAGTGGGAGCTCGACAGCCGCGACCTGGTGCCCGACCTGCCGGAGCGGCAGCCGACCACGTACACGGGGAAGGAGCAGGACACGTCGATCCGCGCCTTCCGCGACGAGGTCGTCGCCGCCATCGGTGCCAAGAACCTCGTCGACGTGCGGTCGCCGGACGAGTTCGCCGGACGCCTGCTCGCCCCCGCCCACCTGCCGCAGGAGGCCGCGCAGCGCGGTGGTCACGTGCCGACGGCGCGTAACATCCCCTGGAGCAAGGCCGCGAACGACGACGGCACATTCCGGTCCGACGACGACCTCCGCACGCTGTACCGGGACGCGGGCGTCGATCTGGAGCAGGACACCATCGCGTACTGCCGGATCGGCGAGCGCTCGGCGCACACCTGGTTCGTGCTCCACGAGCTGCTCGGCCAGCCGAACGTCAAGAACTACGACGGCTCCTGGACCGAGTACGGGTCCCTCGTGGGTGTGCCGGTCGCGACCGGCGACGAGCCGGGGTCCGCCTGATGTGCGGCGGCAAGGAGGGCGGCGTGTCGCTCGAGGGCGTCGACCTGACCACCCAGGCGGTGATCCAGGGCGTGGTCCGGCGGGAGGGCGAGCCGCTTGCCGGGGCGTACGTGCGGTTGCTGGACAGGTCGGGGGAGTTCACGGCCGAGGTCCCGACCAGTGCGACGGGTCAGTTCCGGTTCTTCGCCGGTCCGGGCAGGTGGACCGTCCGGACGCTCGCGCCCCGGGCGACGTCCGTGGACCGGTCCGTCGTGGCCCGGACGGGTGAGGTGGCGGAGGTGGAGGTACACGTCAGCGCCTGACCCCCCGTCGGTCTTCCGTGATCATCAAGGCCGGGTCCGCCTCGAGGTGGTCCCGGCCTCGTGATCACGGAGAGAAGGGGGTGGCACGGACTGCTCGCCGAGCGGCAGCGGACCGCGATTGGCGGGGACGCTGACGGCCTCGGGCGAGGGCGGGTACAGCGGCTCGTCGTCGAGGAGTCGCAGAGCGCGCAGCGGCACCGCGGCGACGCCGACCGCCAGCAGGACGACCGCGAGCACCAGGAAGGCGGTCTCGGGGCCGAGGCGCTCGACCAGCGGCCCTGCCAGCAGGTAGCCCACCGGCCCGGCCGCGTACTCCGCCGACGTCATCACGCCCACGACCCGGCCGCGCAGGCGCTCGGGGGTCCGGGTCTGCATCGCGTAGTTCGCGAGCGGGTCGATCGGTCCGTACAGGAGCCCGGTCGCGGCCGCGAAGCCGAGGAGCGCCGGGAACGGCGGCAGCACGGCCATGCCGAGCACGGCCAGGCAGGCGCCCACGAGGGCGACCACGAAGGCGGTGTGTCTCGATACGTGGTGCCCCCATGCGCCGTACGCGAGCGCCCCGACGACGCCCCCGGCACTCATCGCCATGACGACCGCGCCCAGGCGTGCGGGTGCGCCGGCCTCGACGAAGTACGTCGGGAGGACCACCGCCTCGATGGGCAGGTAGACGGCGACCAGGGCCACGGTGACGAGGGCTATCGACCGCAGCAGCCGGTCACGCCAGACGAAGGAGAGGCCCTCGAGTGTGCCGCGCCAGATCCCTGCCGGCCGGTCGTGGGGCAGCGGCGCGTCGGCCCCCGGCAGTCTGATGAGGGCGACCATGACGAGGGAAAGCGCGAACCCTCCAGCGGTCACCCACAGCGTCCCCACCGCGCCCACCACGGCGATGAGGACTCCGCCGACCCCCGGGCCGACCAGGAACGCCATGCCCCACACGGCTTCGTGCACGCTGTTCGCGCGCTCGAGCCGCCACCCGGCGGCGTGGGAGGCGGCTGGGATGAGGGTCTCGCGAGCCGTCACGCCGGCCGGGTCGAACACGGCTCCGAGCACGGCCAGCCCCACCAGCACCGGCATGGTCAGCCCCCCGGTCGCGTCGACGACCGGGATCGCCGCCACGGACAGGCCGGACAGGGCGTCGGACACCACCGCGGTCCGGCGGCGGCCGACGATGTCGACGACGGTTCCGGAGAAGAGGCTCGACACGAGCAGCGGGATCGCCGTGGCCGCCGCGAGGACGCCTGCTGCCACGGGGCTGCCGGTCCGCTCGAGGACCAGCCAGGGAAGGGCGACCAGGGCGACGCCGTTGCCCGTCCCCGAGAGGAGCGTGGCAGCCTCCACGAGGATGAGCGGTCGCCGCCTCCGCCGCTGCGTGGCCCGCTGCAGGGGGATCGGGGCGGGCCGGGACACGACATCACGGTAGGAAGGCGG
>DATHUJ010000131.1:0-18059 GCA_035462375.1 Jiangellales bacterium | reverse complement strand
GAGGTCCAGCAGCTTGGCGGCCTCGGCAACTCGGCGCTTGATCTCCTCCTTGTTGGTGCCGGCGATCTTGAGTGCGAAGCCCATGTTGTCGGCCACGGTCATGTGCGGGTACAGCGCGTAGTTCTGGAAGACCATCGCGATGTCCCGGTCCTTCGGCGGGAGATTCGTGACGTCGCGGTCGCCGATCCGGATCTGGCCGCTCGTCACCTCCTCGAGGCCCGCGAGCATCCGCAGGCTGGTGGACTTGCCGCAACCGGACGGGCCTACCAGGACGAGGAACTCCCCGTCGTTGATGGCGAGGTCGAGGGCGTCGACTGCGGGGCGTTCGGAGCCTGGATACAGGCGGCTCGCCTTGTCGAACGTGACCGTGGCCATGCTGCACCGTTCCTTCCACCGGCAGGTACGTGCCGGACGATCCGAGTGGAGAGGGTCGAGCGCGATTCTGCCGTACCGCCGTGATCCGTGTCACGTCCGTGCTCCCGTACGGAAAACGGTTGCAGACGCGTGGAAGCAGCGCGCACCAGGCACCCCACGGTCGGTTAGATTGCCCGCCATGAGAGCTCGGCTCGCCGACGTCGCCGCCCACGCCGGCGTGAGCGAGGCAACGGTGAGCCGCGTGCTCAACGCCAAGCCGGGAGTCAGCCAGGGCACCCGCCAGGCGGTGCTGACCGCGCTCGACGTACTCGGTTACGAGCGGCCGGCGCGGCTCAAGCAGCGGAGCGCGGGTCTGATCGGGCTGATCGTGCCCGAGCTGGAGAACCCGGTGTTCCCGGCGTTCGCGCAGGTGATCGAGTCGGCGCTGGCCCAGCACGGCTACACACCGGTGCTGTGCACCCAGACCCCCGGCGGGGTGAGCGAGGACGAGTACGTCGAGACACTGCTCGACCAGGGCGTCGCGGGGATCGTCTTCGTCTCAGGCCTGCACGCCGACACCACGGCGGACCCCGACCGCTACCGGCGGCTGGTCGAGCGGCGACTGCCGCTGGTGCTCGTCAACGGCTACACGCCGGGGATCGACGCGCCGTTCATCTCCACCGACGACCGCGAGGCGATGACCCTGGCGGTCGGTCACCTGGTCCAGCTGGGGCACCGGCGGATCGGCCTCGCGGTCGGACCGCACCGCTTCGTGCCGTCCCAGCGCAAGGCCGAGGGCTTCGCTGCGGCGCTGTCGACGATGCTGGACGTCAGCCGCGCAGAGGCCGCCGGCTGGGTCGAGCACTCCCTCTTCTCGGTAGAGGGTGGGCACGCGACGGCGACCAGCCTGCTGGCCCGCGGGGCCACCGGCATCGTCTGCGGCTCGGACCTGATGGCGCTCGGGGCGATCCGGGCCGTCCGACAGCAGTCACCCGGCGGGGTGCCGCTGAGCGTCTCGGTCGTGGGCTACGACGACTCGCCGCTGATCGCCTTCACCGACCCGCCGCTGACCACGGTGCGCCAGCCGGTCCAGGCGATGGGAACCGCGGCCGTCGGGGCGCTGCTCGACGCTATTGCCGGGCGGCCGGTGCCCTCGACGGAGTACGTCTTCCGCCCCGAGCTCGTGGTGCGCGGGAGTACAGCGGCGGCGCCGACGCCGGTGCCGGCGGGGGTTCCTGCGCGCCGCTGACGGTGGGTGGGCTGCGAGGCCGTACGCGGGTGTGCACGCCGTCGAGGACGGGAAGCGTGCCGATCATGGAACGACAAGCCGACCGGCGGGTGGTGGAGGCGGTCGCCGAGGTGCGCGACCGGTTCGGGGTGGACGGGCTGCGCGACCTCGTGGAACAGGCGCAGTCGGCGATCCTGGACTCGTTGGAGGCGGGGGAGGACCTCGCGGAGGCCCTGCAGGATCCGGCGGGGGGAGATGGCCGGGCGCCGTCAGGGTGATCCCTTCCCTCGGAGGGTCCGCGTCTCATAGGTTCGGGGGAAGCAGACCCGCCCGAGGGAGGGCCGATGCGCATCGCCGACGTGCTCCGTGGCAAGGGTGACACCGTCGTCACCGTGGTACCCGACATCACCGTCCGTGACCTGCTCGCGTTGCTCGCCGAGCACCGCATCGGGGCGACCGTGGTGTCGACCGACGGAGCGAGGGTCGACGGGATCGTCTCCGAGCGCGACGTCGTGCGCGCGATCGCTGCCCGAGGTGCGGCGGTGCTGTCCGAGCGGGTCGCGGACATCATGACCGCCGACGTTCGGACGTGTACCCCGGACACGAGCGTGGACGACCTCATGCGCACGATGACCGAGGGCCGGTTCCGCCACGTCCCGGTGGTTGTCGAGGGCCGCTTGTCCGGAATTGTGTCGATCGGTGACGTGGTCAAGATGCGGATCGGCGAGCTCGAGACCGAGCGCGAGTCGCTGGAGCGCTACATCAGCAGCGGCTCCAGCTAAGAAGTGGGCGGGCGGCGCCCGTTGAGTGGGTAACCGCTACTGATGTCGTAGCCGCTGGGGCCGAGCAGTCTTCAGGTCAACGAAGCACGACCGACCTGAGGAGACCACGATGGACACCTACGCCGCGTACCTGGCTCTGACGGGTGGCCGGATCGCCCCGCTCGTTGCGACCGCCGGCGACGCCCGCAACCGCGAGCACGTCGCCGCTATGCAGGCTGCCGCCCGCCGTTCGGGCCAGGCCCGCTGGTGGACCCGGTGGAAGCGGCCGGTCGTCACCGTCACCCCCGCAGCCGCCTGACCCTCCGCCCCATCGCCCACCCGGTCGGCCGACGCCGGACGATCCCGGCACAAGGCCAGCCCCTGGGCACCGGCGAGACCCGCCGGAGTCCCAGGACGAGCCGCCACCTGCCGACCGACGTTCATATGATCATGAGGGCCTCCCCGTGTTGCACGGGGAGGCCTTCGTGATCCGTACGGGAGGGGCGGCTCGGCGCCGCGGGGTGATGGCTACCCTGGCCGGACGCGCGCCGGCCCGAGCCCTCACCGGCCGGTCGTCCGCGTCGCCGGCGTGGCGCAACTGGCAGCGCACCTGTCTTGTAAACAGGTGGTTAGGGGTTCGAGTCCCCTCGCCGGCTCTCGATGACCGGACTCCACGACCAAGGCGTTGCCCGCGATGCTTCGACAGCGCTCGTGGGCAGACAACAGGCCACGGGCCGCGCCGGCCCCACCCCGCCGCTGTGGAGGGTCGGTTCCGTCCAGCTGACCTGCGTGAGGAGCCGACATGCCAGGCGACTACTCCCGTACGACCTTCGACCCGGAGAAGCACTTCAGCGCCGTCCTCATGCAGCAGGGCCGTGTGCAACTGGACGCCGACTGGAACGAGCAGCACGACATCACCCTCCACATCCTCAGGTCCCTGGCAGCTGACCTGATCGGACCGCACGGCGGTCCCGGAGACGGCTTCGCCGTCTCCCCGGCGAGGGGCGACGGCGGCGCAGAGGGCCCGCGCGACTTCGCCGTCGGCGCCGGCCACTACTACGTGGACGGGATCCTCTGCGAGAACGACCGTCCGGCGGGGGGCACGACAGGGGACGCAGCATGCACCTACCTGGGCCAGCCCGACTTCCGACCGGGCCGTCGTGATCAGCTCACCGACGGTCGCTACCTCGTGTACCTCGACGTGTGGGAGCGGGAGGTCACCGCCCTGGAGGACGACGGCATCCGCGAGGTGGCGTTGGGCGGGCCGGACACGGCGGCCCGCAACCGCATGGTCTGGCAGGTCCGCGTTCTGCCGGTGGCAACCGATGCCGTGGCCACCGTCGACGCCGACCCGTTGGTCTACCTGCGCAGCCGCCTCCCGTTCCTGTCGTCTGCTCAGCTGACTGCCACTACGTCGCCGCCCGGTGGAACCGAGGCCGGGTACACGGGACAGGAGAACCGGCTCTACCGGGTCCAGGTCCATCGGAGCTCGAGCCACGGTCGGCCGACGTTCGTGTGGTCGCGCCACAACGCGAGTGTCGATCTCCCGGTCACCGCGGCCCGAGAACAGGAGGTCGTGGTGGAGGACCTCGTGCGGGACATCGGGCCATGGGTGGCCACTGGAGACCTGGTCGAGATGGTGGACGACGACTCGGTCCTCGACCCGCGCCGGGCCAGTCGTCGGGTCCGCCCGCTGCGCCGAGTCCACGACGTCGTGGTCGCCGACCGCCTGGTGCGGCTCGAGGGGAGGCTTCCCGCAGTCGATCTCCGGCGGCATCCACGGTTGCGCCGGTGGGACCACGGCCGACTCCCCGACGAAGGGCTCGACGACGGAGCCGTGCCCGTACGCGAGGGCGAGTGGCTCGAGCTGGAGGACGGTGTGGCGGTCTGGTTCACCCACGGCGGGGACTACCTGGCCGGCGACCACTGGCAGATCCCGGCTCGTTCTGCCACCGCGGACGTGGACTGGCCCCGCGCTTCCGGCGTTCCTGAGCCCCGGCCACCGCGGGGAACCAGACACCACCACGCCCCGCTGGGTCTCATCGCCGTGGCGGGTCCGGCTGTCGCAGTGGAGAGGAGCTACCGCCGGCGGATAGTCCCCTCCGTGGTGTCGGACCAGTGAAGCCCCAAGACACGGGCCCCAAGACACGGGATTGTCTCGCCGCGATCCCCGGGACTTGGCCGGGACGTGAACGCCGCCGGGTTGAGGATGCCGGCGGGGTCAAAGGCGCCTTGAGCTCGGCCTCAGGTCGCCCGCGACGTCGTCGAGCTGCGGCGGAGCGCCGGCCGCTTGAGCAGGCCGATCACGCGCTCGCCGGTCACGTCCCGTCCAGCCGCAGGGCCAGGGTCGAGGACGGCGTCGAACGCCTGCACCTCCCCTTCCCATGCCTCGGCATCCCCACGAGGAGTGACCATCGTGGGTGCAGGTTGCCGTCTCCGGCATGCCCTAGGGTGGCGATCGCCACCCCGTACGCGGCGGAGATCTCCTCCACGCCGCGGACGGCGTCGGCCAGTCGGGAGCGGGGGAACTGACGCCGCGCCGGCAGGTCGCTCTGCACGAGCAGCAGCGCGCCGCAGCCGTGTCGAGCCCCCGGTCAGCCCCGACGCGGCTCCCCCGCGGCACCACAGGCGCACGGCGACGGTGACAGGCCGCCAGCACGCGGACACCTCGGCCTTACCGCGCGGGACACCACGGCCTGCGGATCGCCGGCGGGGACGCCTGGGCACGGTCGGGCAGGTAGGACTCCAGCCGGCCCCGGTCGGTCACCCAGCGACCCGTCGCCAGCGCCGCGGCCAGCTCGGGCCGGCGGAGGTCGCCATGAGTCCTCCGCCCGTGTCGTGCGTCCACGGATCAAGCCTTCTGGCACCTCGTGCCGACGGCGCACAGACCGTCTCCGGCGCCCCGGGACGCTTCCTCGCCTGTGCTGTCGGGTACCCACGAGGGGTGACCAATGCATCCCGGACCGACCGGTCGACCGACGGTGTCGACCGTGCCGAGTCGATCGCCCGCAGCCTGGACCGGCCGATGGGTGCGCTCGGCCTGCTCTTCCTGCTCCTGGTCCTCGCGCAGTCCCTGGCGAGCGACCCATTCCTCGTCCGAGCGCTGACCTGGGCCGGGTGGGGTCTGTGGCTGGTCTTCGTGGCGGAGTTCGTCTTCCGCGCCTACGTTGCCCGGGACCAGCGTCGCTTCTGGCGGAGGAACTGGTGGCAGGTGGTCTTCCTGGCGGTGCCGTTCCTACGCTTCGCCCGGGCGTTGGCCCTGCTCAGGGCCGCACGTGTCGGCGGCGTGCTGTCGGCTGCCGTACGGGGATCGCGCTCGGCCGGACGGCTCCTGTCGGGGCGGATCGCGTGGCTGGCCACAGTGACGGGAGTCGTCGTCCTGACCTCGAGCCAGCTGCTCTACCTGCTCGGTTCGTACGAGTCCTACGCCGTGGCCCTGCACGAGGCGGCGATGGCCACCATCGCCGCGACCCCGCTGTCGGCGCAGGACTCGTTCTCGCGGTTCCTCGAGGTCGTGCTGGCTGCCTATTCGGTCGCCGTCTTCGCCACGCTCGCCGGCGCGGTCGGCGCCTACTTCCTCCAGGGTCGCGATCGGGATCCCGGCGTCTCGTACGGGTAGGCATCAGGCATGTGGTTCGACAGCTGGTCCGATCTGGCGCGCGTTCTGCTCATCGGCACGGCCGCCTACGTGACGGTCGTCGTGGTCCTGCGCGTGTCGGGCAAGCGGACGCTCGCGAAGCTCAACGCCTTCGACCTCGTCGTGACGGTGGCGCTGGGGTCCACCCTGGCGACCATCCTCCTCAACACCGACGTCAGCTGGGCCGAGGGTGCGGTGGCCCTCGCCCTCCTGGCCGGTTTGCAGTTCCTGGTGGCTCTGTCGTCCCGGGTCCTGCCGGCCGGGCGAGCGGTGGTCACTGCTCGGCCGACGCTGCTGCTCCGGCAGGGTCTTCTCCTCGACGATGTGCTCCGGCGACAGCGGATCACCGCGGACGAGGTGCGACAGGCGGTCCGTGCGAGCGGACGCGGGGACCTCTCCGACGTCGCGGCCGTCGTCCTGGAGAGTGACGGGACGCTCAGCGTCATCCCCGCCGACTCCTTCGGCAACGGCTCGGCGCTCGCTCACGTCGAGCAGGGCCAGCAGCGGCCCGGGTGACGATGCCGGTGGCGGCGAGCGCAGCGTCGTCGAGGTACTTGCGCGGTGTCGTGGTCCGCCCGGGGCCGCGGCGCGACCCCGGGCGACGTCGTCAGTCGACGGACCTCACCCCGTCGCGACCTGTGGCACGCCTGCCGAACAGCCGCGCGATGCCGCTCCCGGCGGCCCGGACCGCCGAGCTCGCGGCGTTGCCGGGCGAGAGGTCGTTCGGGAGGGACAGGGTGACGACCTGCTTCCAGGCGCTGGCGACCTGCTGCGGCAGCGACCCGGTGGTGTAGCTCAGGCCGTACGCAGCGCAGATCTCCCGGATGCGGGGCGCGATCTCCGCGTAGCGGTTGCTCGGCAGGTCGGGGAAGAGGTGGTGCTCGATCTGGTGGGAGAGGTTGCCGGTCATGAGGTGCATGAACGGGCTGCCCTCGACGTTGGCCGAGCCGATCATCTGCCGGAGGTACCACTCGCCGCGGGTCTCCCCGTCGATCGACTCCTTGGCGAAGGTCTCGACCCCCTCCGGGAAGTGGCCGCACATGATGACCGAGTGCGTCCACAGGTTCCGTACGAGGTTGGCCGTGGCGTTGGCCGTGAGGGTGTGCAGGACGGAGGGGCCGGACACGAGGGGATGGACGACGTAGTCCTTGGTCACCTGCTGGCGGATCTTGCGAAGGACCGCGCGCGCGTCCCGACGGAACTTCTCGGGGTCGCCGCGACCCGTGAGCTGCTTGCCCAGCTCGAGGTCGTACGCCGCGATGCCGTACTCGAAGAAGCACGCGTTGAGGAAGTTCCACAACGGCTGCCCGAGGTGCATGGGAACCCACCGCTGGTCCTCGTCGACCCGCATGATGCCGTAGCCGAGGTCGTTGTCCCTGCCCAGGACGTTCGTGAAGGTGTGGTGGATCTCGTTGTGGCTGTGCTTCCACAGCTCGGCGGGTGAGGCGTTGTCCCACTCCCATTCGGTGGAGTGGATCTTGGGGTCACGCATCCAGTCCCACTGGCCGTGCATGACGTTGTGGCCGATCTCCATGTTTTCGAGGATCTTGGCCACCGAGAGGCCGACGGTGCCGACGAACCAGGCCGGCGGCAGGATCGAGAACAGCAGGACCGCGCGGCTGCCGACCTCCAGGGAGCGCTGGGCGCTGATGACCTTGCGGATGTACGCCGCGTCGCTGGCCCCGCGGGAGTCGACGACCTCCTGGCGGAGCGCATCGAGCTCCCGCCCCAGGGCTTCGACGTCTTCGGCGCTCAGGTGGGCGGTCGGGTCGGGCTTGCCCGAGGGCTTGGGTACGTGGCGTCGCTCGGTCGTCACGACGGACAGGCGGGAGCTCGGCTCCCGCGCCTTGCGGGTCTGAGGGGTGGTCTCGGTCAGGGTCTGGGCAGTCGTGGTCATGAGGTCTCCGGTCAGAGGTCGATGCGACACGGGCCGGCAGCCGCCGACACGCAGGTCTGGATCCGGACTTCCTCGTCCGGGGTGGCGGTAGTGGTCTCTCCGTTGCGCAGGTCGCGCACCGTCCCTTCCTGCAGGCCGGCCACGCAGCCGAAGCAGATGCCCATGCGGCACCCGGAGGGCATGAGGACACCCGCCGTCTCGCCGGCGTCGAGAAGGGTCGTCGCGCCGTCCGCCTCCACCACCGCATCGGTGCGCGTGAAGCTCAACGTTCCGCCCTCGCCCGCCGCCACCACGGTCGGCCGGAAGCGCTCGGTGTGGAGCTGCGGGCCGACACCGGCAGCGGCCCAGTGCTGCTCGAGGTCGTCGAGCATGGCGACCGGACCACAGGCCCAGGCCTCGCGCCGGTCCCAGTCGGGTACGTGGGTGTCCAGGTCGCCTGGGGCGAGCACGCCGTCCACGTCCGTGTGCCGTTCCACGAGGCGGATGCGCCCGTGCTCGTGCATGCTCCTGAGCTCCCCGCCGAAGATCGCCGCTCCGGCGTTCGGCGCCGAGTGCACGACCACGACGTCGGTGAGCCCGTCCAGGTGGTTGCGCAGCATGCCCATGACGGGGGTCACGCCGGAGCCGGCGGTGAGGAACAACGTCGGCCCCCGGTGGCCGCCGAGGGTGAAGTCTCCGGCCGCCTGGTCCAGCTGCAGCAGGGTCCCGGGCGCCAGCGATCGGGTGATGTACCCGCTGACCAGACCGTCCGGGATGGCCTTGACGGTGACCGAGATGACGTCGCGACGGCGGGAGTCCGAGGTGAGCGAGTAGGCCCGCCACCTGCGGACACCGTCGACGTCGACACCGATCCGCACGTACTGGCCCGGCAGGTGGCCCGCCCACCCCCCGCTCGGGCGGATGACCACCGTGACCGCGTCAGGCGTCTCGGGGACGACCTCCAGGACGCGGCCACGCAGGTCCCCGCCCGCCCGCATCGGGGCCACCATGTCCAGGTAGTCGCCGGGGACCAGCGGACTGGTCACGGCGGCGGCGACGCGTCGGGCCAGGTCGGGGACGAGGCGGGTGGAGGTCTTCACCTACGTAAGCGTAGGTTACGAGTCCGTAGGTTACGGTCTCGTAGGTGGTGACCTGCGCCACGTCGCCCCACCACCTCCGCCGGGAGTGCCGCCGGGCTCACATCCCCAGCTGCCATGTCGAGCCGGCAGCGAGCCTGCGCGTGGTCCCGTCCGGCAGCGCCAACAGCAGGGGCGCGTCGGTGGAGACCTCCACCGACCCGTGCCCGGCCCGGACGAGGACGTGCGCGCCGCGGAAGGTCAGCCGCAGCGTCAGCCCCTCCCAGGTGGACGGGAGCCGAGGGTCGACGGTGAGTGCGTCACCACTGACCCCGAGCCCGGCAAACCCTTGAGCGAGCGCGCGCCACAGCCCGCCCATGGTGGCGACGTGCAGCCCCCCGGGGGTGGTGCCGTTGAGGCCGTGCAGGTCCAGCATCGCCGCCCAGCGCAGGAGCGGCAGCGCCTCGTCCGGTCGGCCGGCGCGGGCCAGCAGGGTGGCGTGCACCGCCGGGGACAGCGAGCTGCCATGGCTGGTGCGGGGGCCGTAGTACTCGAGGTCGGCATCCAGCGATCCGGGCGGCACCTCGTCCGGGACCATGAGGTGCAGCATGAGGACGTCCGCCTGCTTGAGGACCTGGCTCGCCCGCACGGCATCCCGCCCGAGCACCCGGTCGGCGGCGCCGGGGACCTCCATCAGCTCCGCCAGGGCGACCTTTTCCAGAGCCGAGAAGCCCGCGAACTGCTCGTGCCGCCCGAGCGCAGGGTCGTAGCCGTCGACCAGGCACTCCGCCGTCTCCCGCCACAGCCGCGCCTCGGCCGCGGTGCCACCGATGCCGTCGCCGTCCACCAGCCGGGCGGCCAGCCGCAGGTGCCAGCGGGCCATCACGTTGGTGAAGGCGTTGTCGTCGACGTCCTCGTGGTACTCGTCCGGCCCCATGACGTGCCGGAGGTGCCCCTCGCCGGACGGGTCGCGCTCGACCCGGCTGGCCCAGTAGCGCGCTCCCTCGGTCACCAGCGCCCGCCCCGGGCCGCGCAGGAACGCCTCGTCGCCGGTCCAGCGTGCGTACTCGTACGCGGCCCAGGCGACGTTGGCGACGATGTGCTCCTCCTCCACGGCGGTGCGGACGGGGACCGGCTCACCGTCGAGGCCGACGAGGGTCTCCGGTGTGACCTCCGTGCCGTCGCCGGCCGACTCCCACGGGAAACGGGCGCCGGCGTGCCCGTACCGGCGGGCATTGGCGCGAGCCGCATCGAGCCGACGCACGCGGTACTCCAGCTGCGCCCGGGCCGCCTGCGGCCGCAGCGGCGCGAGCGCTCCGAGCACGAACACGTCGGAGTCCCAGAAGACGTGACCGGAGTAGGCGGGTCCGGACAACCCGCGTGCCCCGACCGCGGCCTCTCCGCCATCGGGTGTGCAGCAGAGCAGCTGGAAGACGGCGTAGCGGGCGCCGAGGGTCAGCTCGGGGTCTCCCAGCACCTCCACCCCGCAGGTCGCCCACCGTTCCGCCCAGGCCCGCCGCTGCTCGTCCTGGAGCGCCTCGACGCCGGCCGTCCGAGCTTCCTCGAGCCGCGCCAGCGCGGTGTCGACGGGGGGCATCGCCGACCCGTCGGCGGCGAACGCCACGAGCCGGTCGACCCGCCTCCGACCGTCCGAGGCAACGTCCGACTGGTGCGCCGCGGCGGAGATCCCCCCGCTCGGGGACCCGACCCGAACCCAGTGCACCTCACCGTCACGACCCTGCTCGGCCGGCTCCCGTACGAGGAGGGGGTCGCCGCCTCCGAGGTCGGCCGTGGCTCCCTCGGCCCGCAGGACCGCGACGCCGGGGCGGCCGATCGCGGCGAACCGCAGGCTCGAGAAGTCACCCTCGGCGGTGTCCCGGTACAGCACTCCGGTGCGCAGGTCGAGCCGGCGTCGGCCCGCCGACTGCTCGCGGCGCCGCAGGGCGGTCCAGGTCGGCCCCTCGAGAAGATGCGGCACCGCGTCGACGTGACCGTCGTACACCCCGCCGGCGAGGACGGCGTCGCCGACCTCGCCCTCGAGCGATCCGCGAGTCCCGAAACGGCCGTCGCCGACGGTCAGGACGCTCGCGGCGGCCTCGCGCGACAGCGCCGGGCCGGCTGGCTCCGTCTCCTCGACGGTGACCACCCAGGTGGTGTCATCGCCACGATCAGTCACACACATTCCTCCATCGTGACCGCAGACCGGCCGTTCGCACATCGAGATTGCCGAGGTCCCGGACGGGGTAGAAGTGGCCGGTCGCGGCATTCGACATTGTCGCGACGGTGACGGGCGCCTGGGAGGCTGTCATGGTCGAGGACGAACGAAGGTCCCGGAGCGTGCCACCGCTCCGGATCGCCGTGGTAGCCCCTCCGTACTTCGAGCTGCCCCCGGAAGGGTACGGCGGCATCGAGGCTGTGGTGGCGGGTCTCGTCGAGGGCCTGGTCGCCCGCGGCCACGACGTCACCGTGATCGGCGCCGGCCGTGGCAAAGTCTCGGCGGAGTTCATCCCCACCGTCGAGCACCCGCCCAGCCGCGAGGTCGGGACGGTCCTGCCCGAGATCCTGCACGCCCTGTCCGCCGCACACGTCATCGACGAGCTGATGGCCGGAGGCGGTGTCGACGTCATCCACGACCACACCGCCGCCGGGCCCCTGCTGGCCGGGCGGTGGCTGACGCCGGTGGTCGTGACGGCACACGGTCCCGTCGTCGGGCCGTGGCTGGACTACTACCGGCACACCTCCGTCGACTGCCATCTCGTCGCCATCTCGGACGCGCAGCGACGGTCGGCGCCCGGGTTGCGGTGGGCCGGGAGGGTGCACAACGGCGTGGTGCCGGAGGACTTCCCGTACCGGGAGGCCAAGGAGGACTTCGCGCTCTGGCTGGGTCGCTACAACGCCGACAAGGCGCCGCACCTGGCGATCGACGCCGCGCGGGCCGCCGGCCTCCCGATCGTGCTGGCGGGGAAGTGCACGGAGGAGCCGGAGAAGGAGTTCTTCGCCGCAGAGGTGCAGCCGCGCCTGGGTCCGGACGTGACCGTCGCCGGGGCGGTCGGCTTCGCGGAGAAGACCGACCTGCTGTCGCGTGCCCGCTGCCTGCTCTTCCCCCTGCAGTGGGACGAGCCCTTCGGGATGGTCCTCATCGAGGCGATGGTGTGTGGCACCCCCGTGGTGTCGCTGCCGCGGGGCGCCGTCCCCGAGGTCGTGGTCGACGGTGTGACCGGGATCCTCTGCGCGGGGCCGGACGAGCTTCCCGAGGCGCTGCACGCGGTGCGGGACCTGGACCCTGCTGCCTGCCGCCGTCACGTCGAGGAGCACTTCACCGTCGCGGCGACGACGTCGGGTTACGAGGAGGTCTACCGGGCGGCCTTGTTGGCCGCCGACGAGCCGCCGTCTCAGCCGGTGCTGAGCACCAAGCCGGGGCCCGAGCAGGAGCCGGTCGGAGGAAGCAGCGCCTGACGCCTCGATGACGGTGAGGACGACGTGGACCTCGACCGACGGCGAGATGCCGATGAAGTTGACCGGGGCTCGCGGCGGCCAGGAAGGCCAGTGCCGCCAGCACGGTGGGCACGGAGACGAAAGCGACGAGGAAGGTCACGAAGGGGGGCCGAAGGGCTTGTCGCCTACAGCCCTGCCCCGGCCGCTCACGTGCTCCTCAACTCAGGGCGTGGACCGCACCGTAGGTGAGCAGCGCCGCCGCCATGCCGAGCACGAGACTCAGCCCGACGTTGAGCGTCGCCTCCCACAGCGCGCCCTCCTCGAGCAGCCGGACGGTCTCGAAGGTCCAGGTCGAGAAGGTCGTGAAGGCGCCGCACAGGCCGACCGCCAGCACGATCTCCACTGTCTCGTCGAGCCGCCCAGCCTGGGTCAGCGCGACCAGCGCGCCTAGTGCCGCCGAGCCGACGACGTTGACGGTCATCGTCCCCCAGGGCAGGGCCGACCCACCTAGCCTCCGCTGGACCAGGAGGTCGAGCGAGAAGCGAGCCTGCGCACCGACGCCGGACGCGACCGCTACGGCGACGACCAGGGCCAACGTCATCGCTCACCGTCGGGCCGGCCGACGTACTTGAGCACCGTGACGTCCTCGACGATGACCAGGCCCTCCTCGATGAGGTCGTCGAGCTGGGGGAGGAAGGCCTGGATCCGTTCCTTCGTGTCCACGATGACCAGCACCATCGGCAGGTCCTCCGACATCGACAGGAACCGGGTGGTGTGCACGACGCTGGACGCGCCGAAGCCCTCGACCCCACGGAGCACCGTCGTGCCGGCCAGGCCGGACTTGCGGGCGCGCTGGACGATCTCCACGTGCAGCGGCTTGTGCGAGTGGGCGGCCTTGTCCGACTCGCCGCAGAAGATCGTCAGGCGCTGCGCGGACCCTTCCAGGTGCATGCTCATCCCGTCCTCGTGCCGTGGAGCGCCACCACGCCCCTGCCGATGACCAACCCGAACGACGCGGCCGCAAGCCCCGCGACCGCACTTCCCAGGACGTATCCCATCGCCACCCACCACCGGTCCAGCAGCACGAGACGGTCGGCGGCGACCACGAAGGTGGAGAACGTCGTGAACGACCCGAGCAGCCCCGTCCCCAGCGCCGGGCGCAGGTACGGGCCGGGGTCCAGTGCCTCGGCGACGAGCACCAGGAGCAGGGTCAGGGCGAAGGCGCCGCTGACGTTGATGACGAAGGTCGTCACCGGGAAGCCGCGCTCGGGCTCCGGGAAGACCTCCTCGAGCACGTACCGGAGGGTCCCGCCCCCCATCCCCCCGCCGAAGATCACGCCGTACGTGGCGGCGGTGCGGCCTCGGTGCCGGTGGCGGGGCCGTACGCGCAGGACGTCTCGCCCGCTGGGCGTCGCCGTCTCGCTGGCAGGTCCGGTCGTGTCGGGGTCGAGCGGGGGCGTCAAGTCGCCCCCGCCCGGCTCCTCGTCGCCAACACCTTCGCTCACCCGCGCCTCCGGCGACGACGGTAACGCCGAGGGGTCGTGCAGCCGACGCGCGTCATGGTTCCTACGGCACCTCGGCTGCGCGGCGGAGACGAAGGCCCACCAGGTTTCGATCACGCGCTGACCCTTGCCGCTGGAGCGTCCGACCACCGTACGGGGGCCCCACCGCCTACGGCGTAGGCTCGCGCCATGGTGGACGCAGCCACGGGGGGCATGAGCGACCCGCCGCGGGATCTGACGGCGTTGCCGGACCTCCTGCACGGACGTTCTCGCTCCGGGCCGGTCCGGGACCGGCGGCCCGTCTACGTCGACCTGCTGCCGCCGTGCAACGCCGGCTGCCCGGCCGGAGAGAACATCCAGGGCTGGCTGGCCCGGGCCATGGAGGGCCGCCACGAGGAGGCGTGGCGCGTGCTCGTGGCCGACAACCCGCTGGCGGCGATCCACGGGCGCGTCTGTTACCACCCGTGCGAGAGCGTGTGCAACCGAGCCAACCTCGACAGTGCGGTCTCGATCCACTCGGTCGAGCGGTTCCTCGGCGACCTCGCGCTGGAGCGTGGCTGGCGATTCGACGCTCCACCGGTCCGCAGCGGCAGGCGGGTGCTCGTCATCGGCTCGGGGCCGAGCGGGCTGTCGGCCGCCTACCACCTCGCGCGACTCGGCCACGAGGTGGACATCCGGGACGCGGGCGCCGAACCCGGCGGGATGATGCGCTACGGCATCCCCGCCTACCGCTTGCCGCGCGATGTCTTGGCCGGGGAGCTGGACCGGATCGAGGCGCTGGGCGTGCGGATCACCTCCGACCACCGCGTCGAGGACCTCGTGGCCGAGCGTGAAGAGGGAGGCTTCGACGCGGTCTTCGTCGCGGTCGGCGCGCACCTGTCCAAGCGCGTCGACATCCCCGCGCGCGATGCCGGGCGGATCGTGGACGCGGTCTCGTTCCTGCGCGGTGTCGCCTCGGGTGAGCGGCCCGTGCTCGGGCGACGCGTGGCGGTCTACGGCGGTGGCAACACCGCGATGGACGCGGCCCGCGTGGCGCGCCGGCTCGGCGCGGACGAGGCACTCATCGTCTACCGCCGCACCCGCGCTCAGATGCCTGCCCATGCCGAGGAGGCCGAGGATGCCGAGCGCGAGGGCGTGCGGATCAACTGGCTGCGGACGATCACGGCCTTCGAGGGACCGGAGCTGCAGGTCGAGCTGATGGAGCTCGACGAGTCCGGCTACCCGCAGGCGACCGGCCGATTCGAGACGCTCGCCGCGGACACCGTGATCCTGGCGCTGGGACAGGAGACCGACACCGCGTTCCTGCGCGCCGTTCCTGGGGTGGAGTTCGAGCGCGACGGCACCGTCAAGGTGTCGGCATCGCTGATGACTGGATGCCCCGGCGTGTTCGCGGGCGGGGACATGGTGCCGAGCGAGCGCACCGTGACGGTCGGCGTGGGTCACGGCAAGAAGGCCGCCCGCCACATCGACGCGTGGCTGCGCGACACGACGCCGTCCGGCGGTCCGAAGCACCCCCTGGCGACCTTCGACATGCTGAACCTGTGGTACTTCGGTGATGCCGCGCGCCGGCAGCAGCCCGAGCTCGCACCCGAGGAGCGCGTCGAGGGATTCGGCGAGATCGTCGGCGGGCTGTCCGAAGCCGAGGCGACCTACGAGGCGCGCCGGTGCCTGTCCTGTGGCAACTGCTGTGAGTGCGACGGCTGCCTCGGCGCGTGTCCGGAGGACGCGGTGATCAAGCTGGGCGTGGGTCACCGCTACCGGTTCGACTACGACCGCTGCACCGGCTGCGGGGCCTGCTACGAGCAGTGCCCGGTGCACTCGATCGAGATGTTCCCGGAGCCGGGCTGATGCGCGCGACGATCGACGGCAACGAGGCCGCCGCCTCGGTCGCCTACCGGCTCAACGAGGTCTGCTGCATCTACCCGATCACGCCGTCGTCGCCGATGGCCGAGCTGGCGGACGAGTGGGCGAGCCGGCGGCGGCCCAACGTGTGGGGCACCGTGCCCTCCGTGGTCGAGATGCAGAGCGAGGGTGGCGCGTCCGGGGCGCTGCACGGCGCGTTGCAGGGTGGGTCGCTGTCGACGACGTTCACGAGCTCGCAGGGCCTGCTCTTGATGATCCCGAACATGTACAAGATCGCCGGCGAGCTGACCTCGGCCGTGGTGCACGTGGCCGCCCGGGCGCTGGCGGCGCAGGGCCTGTCGATCTTCGGCGACCACTCCGACGTCATGGCGGTGCGCCAGACCGGGTTCGCGATGCTCGCGTCGGCGTCGGTCCAGGAGGCCCACGACCTGGCGCTGGTGGCGCAGGCCGCCAGCCTGAGGACGCGCGTCCCGTTCGTGCACTTCTTCGACGGGTTCCGCACCTCGCACGAGCTGAACGCCATCGAGACGCTCTCCGACGACGACCTGCGTGACCTGGTGCCCGAGGAGCTGGTCCGGGCACATCGCGGCAGGGGCCTGTCGCCGAACCGGCCGTTCATCCGCGGCACGTCGCAGAACCCCGATGTCTACTTCCAGGCTCGCGAGACGGTCAACCCGTTCTACGCTCGCGTCCCGGAGGTCGTGGACGACGCCATGGCCCGGCTGGGCGAGCGGACCGGCCGCCGCCTCCACGTCGTCGACTACAGCGGACATCCCGACGCGGACCGAGTGGTCGTCGCGATGGGCTCGGGCGGGGAAACCATCCGGGAGACCGTGGCGTGGCTCAACGCGGGGGGTGAGCGGGTCGGGGTGGCCCAGGTCCGGCTGTACCGGCCGTTCCCCGCCCGGGCGCTGGTCGAGGCATTGCCCGCGAGCGTGCGCCGACTCGCGGTGCTGGACCGGACCAAGGAGCCCGGCTCGATCGGTGAGCCGCTGTTCCTGGACGTGATCGCCGCCCTGACCGAGTCGCACGAGGAGGGTGAGCGGGTCCTGCCGAGGTTGTCCGGCGGTCGCTACGGGCTGTCGTCGAAGGAGTTCACACCGGGCATGGTCGCGGGGGTCTTCGAAGAGCTCGCAGCCGAACGACCGCGGCGCCGGTTCACCATCGGAATCACCGACGACGTCTCGGGGACGAGCCTGCCCTACGAGGCCTCCCTGGACATCGAGCCGCCTGACACGGTTCGGGCCGTCTTCTTCGGGTTGGGTGCGGACGGAACGGTCGGTGCGAACAAGGACACGATCAAGATCCTGGGCTCCGAGGAACGGCTGCACGCCCAGGGCTACTTCGTCTACGACTCGAAGAAGTCGGGCTCGCGGACCGTGTCGCACCTGCGGTTCGGGCCGCGGCCGATCCAGGCGCCGTACCTCGTGCAGCACGCCGGCTTCGTCGGCTGCCACCACTTCGGGCTGCTCGAGCAGGTCGACGTGCTCGCCCGGGCGGCGCCTGGTGCGACCTTGCTGCTCAACTGCCGGTACTCGCCGGACGAGGTCTGGGATGCGCTTCCGCGGCCCGTCCAGGAGCAGATCCTCGCCAAGCGCATCACTGTCTACGCGATCGACGCCGACCGGATCGCCCGCACGGTGGGCCTGGCCGGGCGGATCAACGTGGTGCTGCAGACCTGCTTCTTCGCCATCTCGGGCGTGCTGCCGCGAGAGGAGGCGATCGCGCGGATCAAGGAGGCGATCGAGAAGACGTACGGGCGGCGCGGCGCTGCGGTGGTCGAACGCAACCGGGCAGCCGTCGACCACTCGCTGGAAGGTCTGCACCGGATCGAGGTGCCCGACGGCGTGACGGCCGGGCGCGAGCTGCCGCCGCCGGTACCCGCGCACGCGCCGGAGTTCGTCCGCGCCGTCACCGCGGAGATGATGGCCGGCAGGGGCGACGACCTGCCGGTCAGCGCACTACCGGTGGACGGCACCTACCCGAGCGGCACGACGGCGTACGAGAAGCGCAACATCTCCGAGCTGGTCGCGGTCTGGGACGACGACCTGTGCATCCAGTGCGGTAACTGCAGCTTCGTCTGTCCGCACAGCGTGATCCGTTCCAGGTACTACGACCCGTCCAGCCTCGAGGGCGCACCGGACGGGTTCCGGTCGGCTCCGCTGGAGGCCCCTGGGCTCCCGGACGCCCGCTACACGCTTCAGGTCTACGTCGAGGACTGCACGGGATGTGGGCTGTGCGTCGAGGCCTGCCCGGCCGTGGCCCCGGGCGACCCGGTCCGCAAGGCGATCAACCTCGCCGAGCGCGAGCCGCTCCTCGCCGCCGAG
>DATHUJ010000130.1:0-2014 GCA_035462375.1 Jiangellales bacterium | reverse complement strand
GCGCACCGCGGACGTCTCGCTGTCGGACGAGCACTACGCCGAGCACCTCGACAAACCCTTCTACCCGTCGCTCCGGGAGTTCATCATCGGCGGGCCCCTTGTGGCGATGATTCTGGAAGGTGACCAGGCGGTCGACGTCGTCCGGGCCATGAACGGCGCCACCGACGGCCGCAAGGCAGCCCCCGGAACCGTCCGTGGCGACCTGGCGCTGTCGAACTCCGAGAACCTCGTGCACGCCTCCGACTCGGCCGAGGCAGCCGTTCGCGAGCTGGCCCTCTGGTTCCCGGGTCACTGACGCGTCGGCGGTTGATGCGATTGCCGAGAACTCGTCGGCTCTCCCAGTCGGGAGCGTGTCAACCTCATCGGGGTGACGGCGACTCCCAGGTGTGCGGGAGGATAATCGGGAGGTGGCGATGCCGAAGGTTGGCCCCGTGCCGGCCACGGACGTTGTCACCCTGGACGAGCAGCCGAGCCGCGACGATGCCGTCGAGGTGCTCTTCCGGCGCCTGTACCCGGAGCTGCTCCGGCTCGCCTACTGCCTGATCGCTGACCGACCCCAGGCCGAGGACGTCGTCCAGGACGCCTTCGTGTCGCTCTACGCCCATTGGGACGGTCTACGCGACGCGAACGCTGCGCCGGATTACCTGCGCTCTGCCGTCTTCAACCGCTGCCGTTCCAGGCTGCGGACCCTCGTCCGCGAACGGGCAGCCCGACCGTTGCGTCTCGCCCGCGAGGCCGATGACAGCTCCGAAGACGTCGAGATGGCTCGCGACGAGGGATCGCGATTGGTCCGAGCAGTCCAGCGGCTCCCACGGCGACAGCGAGAGGTCGTGGCCTGCCGGTACTACCTGGAGCTGAGCGTCGCCGAGACCGCAGCGCAACTCGACATCACCGTTGGCTCCGTCAAGCGTCACACCCACCGCGCCATCGAAGCGCTGATCGTCCG
Organism: Jiangellales bacterium; assembly: GCA_035462375.1. Lineage (GTDB taxonomy): Bacteria > Actinomycetota > Actinomycetes > Jiangellales > Jiangellaceae > DASTQL01. The sequence continues at coordinate 1,068 of DATHUJ010000130.1, read as the reverse complement.
GATGGAGGCCGTGCCATGACGACCTTCGCGCGTCGTGTCGTCGAGGAGCTGCACGCCTTCGCCGACATCCCCGTGACCGACCGGGGCGTCGACCGAGCCCGCGAGGAGTTCCACGCCAGGCTGGCGGAGCGCTCCGAGCGCCGCAGTCGCTCCAGATGGGTCCTCGCGACCGCTGCGGCCGTGGTGGCCGTCGCCGTAGGTGTCGGGTGGTGGCTCACGGACCACAGCTCGTGGCCGGTCCCGCCCGCCGGTCAGCCGGCGGCGCCCCTCCGCCAGGGATTCATCGGTCTGCCTCCCGAGGGAGCTACGCCCAGCACGCCGATCTCCGGCGAGCTCCTCCTGTCCTACTACTCGCACCCGGATCGCACGGGCACGTGGCACGGGTACGTCTACGTGTTCGCCGATGGCCGGGTGATCACAGCAGTGGACCGCGACATCCCTCAAGGGGCCCATCCGCGCTTCACCGGCTGGCTCGAGCGACGCCTCACCCCGGAGGGCGTGGAACTCTTGCTGTCGGAGGTAGAGCCGCTTCTGAGTGAGCCGGTTGCCGTGAGACTGTTCCAACTCCCGGCCGCCGGCGTTGACGACAGCCACGTGGCCCGCCTGCTCCTCGACCTGTCGTGGCTGCCGGCGAGCGCCTGGGAGGATCAGCAGTTCCGGGCCTACGTACCGTCCGCGTTCGCAGTCTGCTACGGCTCCGGCAGTACGGAGGATCAGCCAGACGACCCGTCGCCGCTCCTGACGGCGTTGCCCGACGAGGCCGAGGTATTGCTCCGCACGAAGCTACGCCCGGAGGCGGAGGCCTCGCACCCGGCCATGGTCCGCCTCCCCCAGGCCTGGGGGAGGGACATGCCCCCCAACTGGCGCGGCTACTGCTCCGTCCTCACGACCGCAGAGGCTCGCGTCCTCAACGAGACTCTGGACCGCTCCGGGTTCGAGGAAGAGACCCCCGGTTGGGCAATCACCTATCCGTTAGAGGTCGCAGATCCTGCCCGGACCGATGCGACCATCCAGTTCGAGCCGGTTCTCCCGCACGGCGGATGGGCCTGCTCGGGCTGCGGCTGAGCC
>DATHUJ010000129.1:0-10217 GCA_035462375.1 Jiangellales bacterium | reverse complement strand
TTGACCCCGTCCCCAATGATCACGGCAGCCGCGTCAATGGTTGCCGAGCCAGGCGTATTCACCGCGGCGGACACCCACTTATGCGGCTGCCGTGATCATTGGGAAGCCCCGGCCGGGCGCGGATGGGTGCACCGGGCCGGGGCCGCCGGTCGTACGGGTCGCGCTCGGGCGGCGTGGGGTCAGGCGGCCTCGTCGTGCGCGTGGCCAGCGCCGTGCGCGCGCTCGGCCTTCTTCTGCAGGCCGGGCGCGTCGCAGCTCTTGCCCGCGCAGCCGGACTTGCCGGGCGCGGTCTTGCCGTTGATCGCCGAGGTGTCGTAGGCGAGGGTGATAGTGGCGTGGGCGATCGCCTTGCTCATGATCTCCAGCGCCTCGACGTCGACGTTGGTGATGTCGTCAGCGGGGGTGTGGTAGTTGGGGTCATAGATGATCCCCGCAGTCCCGCCGAAGAGCCCCTCCTCCTCCTCAGTCTTGACTCCGTCGGCCCCGGTGAAGAGGCCCGACGCGGGGACGCCCGCCAAGATGAACGCCTGGTAGTCCGAACGGCCCGAGAACTCGGTGTCCACCCACGGCTGGCCGATCGAGTCGAAGTAGTCGGTGAAGACCGCCTCGGTGGCGATGGAGCCGTCCGGCACGGGCACCGGGGCGGTGTAGGTCGACTCGTCGGCGTCGTAGACACCGATGATGTAGTTCGGCGACGCGATCATGTCGAAGTTCAGGTACGTGGCGATGTTGCCGAGCTCGGCATCGCTGAGGCTCTCGACGTACTCGTACGACCCGATCAGGCCTAGCTCCTCGGCACCCCACCAGGCGAAGCGCACGGTGTTGTTGAGCTTCTTCACCTTGGCCAGCTGGATGGCCACCTCGAGGATCGCAGCGGAACCGGAGCCGTTGTCGTTGATCCCGGCTCCCTCGGCCACACTGTCGAGGTGGGCCCCCAGCATGACGACGTTGTCGTCACGACCGGCCTCGGTCTCGGCGAGGACGTTCCATGTGGTCCGGATCTCGATGAAAGTGTCAGTGACGATCTGCACGACCGCGCCCGGCGTCTCGGCCAATGCGACGCCGACGTCGTACGACGTGCCGACGACGGGGATGTCGACGACCGGGCCACCGAGGGTGCCGGCGAAGACCTCGGTCGCACCCGGAGCCCCGGAGTTGAAGATGACGACGCCGATGGCTCCGGCAGCCTCAGCGTTCGCCGCCTTCTGCCCGAAAGCACAGGTGCCACGCTGGATCAGGGCGACGGAGCCCGCAGTGAAGTCTGCGAAGTCCTCCGCCTCGCAGCCTGAGGTGCTCCCACCCGTGCCGAGCGCGAGGTCGACCGGGACGACCTCACCCTCGACATCGCCGGACCCGGAGAACGTCATGGTGATGAAGTCGACTTGGTCCTCGTAGATCGTTTCGTCGGGCGAGATCTGCCGGAACGTGGTCGGCGACAGCTCCTCGTAGAACGGGAAGTCGAACTCCTGCCACTCGACGTCGTAGCCGACGGCCTCGAGCTGGTCGGTCACGTACTGGGCGCTGGCCTCGTAGCCCGGCAGGCCCGACGCGCGGTTGCCGTCGTTGGCGTCGGCGATCTCCTGGAAGGCCTCCAGGTGCCGGTAGACGCCCTCGGCGGTCACGGCGGCGGTGAACTTCCTGCTGTTGTTGGGGTTGCCCTGGCCCTGTGCGGCGGCCGGCGCGGTGAGCGCCGAGCCCCCGGCCAGGGCCAGCGCCGCGGTGGCGGCGACGACCCCGTACCTGCGTGCATGTCGCATGCGGGCGGATCCTCTCGACAAGGCACCGGCCGGCCTGCGGCAAGTCGGTGCAGATGGGATGAGCCGCCCATACACTGACATGTGACGCCGATCTCCTCAAGTATGCGACGGCGGTCACATCCGGGTGATCCACGTCACCTGTACGCAGGAGCCGGTGACACCGACCACGGATCGGCGCCACCGGCGGGGGCGGAGGATGCGGGATTTGAACCCGCGAGGGGCTATCAACCCCAACACGATTTCCAATCGTGCGCCCTAGGCCACTAGGCGAATCCTCCGCGGACGAGGGTACTGGAGCGCTGCCGGGGCCCCTTACACTGGGCCGCGACCCCCGTGCGGCGGCATCCCGCTGAACTCCCCCAGGGCCGGAAGGCAGCAAGGGCAGGTGGGCTCTACCGGGTGCGCGGGGGTCCTCTCCTGTCTGCCCACAGGCGGGCCGCGGCGGTGTCCCCGGCCGGGGCTAGGGTGCGGAGGGTGTCCCTCGCCCTCTACCGCACGTACCGCCCGGGCCGCTTCGCGGACCTGGTCGGGCAGGAGCACGTCACCGGACCGCTCGTACGCGCGTTGGAGAACGACCGTGTCCACCACGCCTACCTCTTCTCGGGTCCACGGGGGTGCGGCAAGACCTCGAGCGCCCGGATCCTGGCCCGGTCGCTGAACTGTGAGCGCGGACCGACTCCGGAGCCGTGCGGCGAGTGCCGGTCCTGCGTCGACCTCGCACCCAACGGACCGGGCAGCATCGACGTCATCGAGCTGGACGCCGCCACCCACGGCCTGGTCGACGACGCCCGCGACCTGCGGGAGAAGGCGCACTTCGCTCCGGTGGCGTCGCGGTTCAAGGTCTACATCATCGACGAGGCGCACCAGCTCGGGCCCGGTGCCGCCAACGCATTGCTAAAGATCATCGAGGAGCCTCCGCCACACCTGAAGTTCGTCTTCGCCACAACGGCACCGGACAAGCTCCTCGGCACGATCCGCTCGCGCACCCACCATTACCCCTTCCGCCTGATCCCGTCCCGGACGCTCCAGCAGCACCTCGCCCACGTCTGCGGGCTGGAGGGGGTGCCGATCGAGCCGGCTGCGCTCACCCTGGTCGCCCGGGCGGGGGCCGGTTCGGCCCGCGACTCGCTGTCGGTGCTCGGCCAGCTCATCGCGGGCTCAGGTCCGGAGGGCGTGACCTACCAGCTCGCGGTCGCGCTGCTGGGCTTCACCGACTCCGCCCTGCTGGACGAGGTCGTCGAGGCCGTGGGCGAGGGTGACGGCGCCACTCTCTTCGCCGCCCTGGACCGGGTGATGGACTCCGGACACGACCCTCGGCGGTTCCTCACGGACCTGCTGGAGCGGTTCCGCGACCTGGTCGTGGTCAAGGCCGTGCCCGACGCTGCGGCCACGGGGCTGCTGGAGGCTCCAGACGACGAGGCGGCCCGGATGACCACTCAGGCGTCCCGCTTCGGAGCGGCCGACCTCGTGCGGCTGGCCGATGTCGTCGACGCCGGAATCACGGCGATGAAGGGGGCGACCCCCACTCGACTGCAGCTCGAGCTCGTCTGTGCCCGGCTGCTGCTGCCCGGTGCCGACCACAGCGTCGACGGCGTGCAGGCCCGGCTGGACCGGGTCGAGCGCCGGCTGTCGCTGCAGGACGCCGCGTCCCCCGGTGGCGGAGCAGCCGCCGCCACGGCGTCGGGGCCCGCCGCCCCCGCGCCGCCCGCGACCGCACCGGCGTCCCATTCCCCCGCGCAGCAGTCCGCCCCCGCGGGACCGGATCGCCCCGCGGCAGCTCCACCCGAGCCTCCGGCGGCGGGGTCACCCCCGGGCGAGGCGGCAACGAGCGTCGTGTCGACGAGCGCCGGTCCAGGGGTGGCCGACGTCCGACGGCTGTGGCCCGAGGTGCTCGAGCGGCTCAAGGAGATCAAGCGCACGCCCTGGAGCCTGATCTCCCAGGAGTGCGGGGTCGTCGATGTCCGCGACGGGCTGCTCACCCTGGCCTTCCGGCAGCCGAACCTCCGCGAGACGTTCACCCGCCGGGAGGACTTCCAGACCTACCTCCGGCAGGCCATCGCCGACGTCCTCGGTGTCGACCTGAGGGTCGAGGCGATCATCGACCCCGGAGCCGGGCACGCCGACCCGGGTCCGGTGGCGGCGACCCGTCCGCCGGTGGCCGGCGAGCCCGGCGCAGCCACGGCACAGGCGCTGGGAGAGGGTACGAGGGCGGCGGCCGCGGCACCGCCCGAGCCGGGTCCCTCGGGCTCGCCGTCCCGTACGGGAGTGACTCCGGCAGCCTCGACGCCACCGGCGGGTGCCGCTGCGTCGCCGTCGGGGCACGAGGTCCTGGCCCCGCGGGCTGCTGGTGACGAGGAGCCCGGGGCGCCAGGTGCGGGAGCCGGTCCCGCGGGCGCGGCCGGGTTCGCCCAAGCGCCCGGTGCCCCCCGACCCGCACCCACGTCCTCGACCTCGTCCGCGATGGCAGCGTTGGGGGACCGCCGCCCTCCTGACGACGACGACGCCGCTCCCGACGACGGCGACGTAGCCGACTCCGGGCTCTCCGAGCGCGAGCTGCTCGAGCGCACGCTCGGCGCTCGCGTCATCGAGGAGATCGACCACAGCTGACCGCCGCCGGGGCCGACGGGTGCCGCGCCGTCCGAGAGTAGCCCGGCGCCGCTGGTCGAGCCCCCGCCCGGAGGGGCCGTAGGCTCGTCCCGTACCAGTACCCGAGACGCGAGGAGTCCGCGTGATCCCCGGCGGCGCTGAAGGCTTCGACTTCCAGGGACTGCTCGCCCAGGCGCAGCAGATGCAGCAGCAGCTGCAGTCGGCGCAGGGTGAGCTGGCCGCGGAGCGGGTGCAGGGCAGCTCGGGAGGGGGTCTGGTCACGGCCACGGTCACCGGCACCGGCGACCTCGTGGCCCTGGAGATCTCTCCGGAGGCCGTCGACCCGACCGAGACCGAGACGCTGGCCGACCTCGTCGTAGCTGCGGTGCGCGACGCCGCGGAGTCCGCGCAGCGACGCGCCGCCGAGCGGCTCGGCCCGCTCGCCCAAGGCCTGGGCGGCCTGGGCGGACCCGGCGCGCTCGGGTCCTGACGAGCGCGCGACGGGCGGCAGGCACGTGTACGAGGGCATCGTCCAGGACCTCATCGACGAGCTCGGGCGCCTGCCCGGGGTCGGCCCCAAGAGCGCCCAACGGATCGCCTTCCACCTGCTCGCCGCCGACCCGGTCGACGTACGGAGACTGGCCCAGGCCCTGCTCGAGGTCAAGGACAAGGTCCGCTTCTGCACGGTCTGCGGCAACGTCGCCCAGGACGAGCTCTGCCGCGTCTGCCGCGACCCCCGGCGGGACGAGGCCGTCATCTGCGTCGTGGAGGAGCCCAAGGATGTCGTGGCGATCGAACGTACCCGGGAGTACCGCGGGCGCTACCACGTGCTCGGTGGGGCGATCAGCCCGATCGAGGGTGTCGGTCCCGACGACCTCCGGGTCCGCGAGCTGCTGACGAGGCTGGCCGACGGCACCGTCACCGAGCTGATCCTGGCCACCGACCCCAACCTCGAGGGTGAGGCGACGGCCACCTATCTGGCCCGCCTGGTCAAGCCGATGGGGCTGCGGGTCACCAGGCTGGCCAGCGGACTGCCCGTGGGAGGCGACCTCGAGTACGCCGACGAGGTGACCCTGGGCCGCGCCTTCGAGGGGAGACGACTGCTCGATGTCTGACACCACCGACGACTACGGCGACTTCGTCGTCGAGATCGCGGACCAGGTCGAGAGCTTCCTGGTGGCGCTACGGGAGATCGCCCGCGGGGCGGACCCGGGCAGCACGCTGTCGCTCCTGCTGCTGGAGGTGAGCCAGCTGGTGCTGGCCGGGGGGCGGCTCGGCGCCATCGCCGACGTGGTCCCGCCGGAGGAGTACGAGCCGGACGCCGGCTACGACCCCGACCTCGCGGAGCTGCGCGAGCGGCTGGCCGCCCTGCTCGGCGGGATCGATGAGTACGCCGAGGTGTTCGACCCCCTCGCCGAGACGCCGGAGGTCGTGGCCTACCGGCTCTCCGACGACCTCACCGACGTGGCCGGAGACCTGCTGCACGGCCTGCAGCACTACAAGGCCGGGCACGTCGTCGAGGCGCTCTGGTGGTGGCAGTTCTCCTACCTCAACCACTGGGGCAACCACGCCACGGCGGCCCTGCGCGGTCTGCACTCCCTCATCGCGCACACCCGCCTGGACGCCGAGCTCGACCCCGCCACCGAGGCGGAGCAGGAGTTGCTCGCCGAGGTCGTCTCGGAGGCGACGGGCGCCGACCGGGGACTGACGCCGCCCGACCGCTGACCGCCCGCCGTCGCATCAGGCCCCGGTCGGTGCCCCACCGCCCGTACCACGCTTCGGACGGGTGTCTCGCGGCCCGGACGCCCACCGGGACCCCGTACGGCCCTCGGTAGACTGCCCCGGACCTGACGACCGTCGCCTGATCGAGGAGCAGCCACAGTGGGCCTCGTCGTCCAGAAGTACGGCGGCTCGTCCGTCGCCGACGCCGACGCGATCAAGCGGGTGGCCCAGCGGATCGTCGCCACGACCAAGGCCGGCAACGAGGTCGTCGTGGTCGTCTCGGCGATGGGCGACACCACCGACGAGCTCTTCGAGCTGGCCCACGACGTCTCGCCGCTGCCCGCCGGCCGTGAGCTGGACATGCTCCTCACCGCGGGCGAGCGCATCTCGATGGCCCTGCTGGCCATGGCCATCGCCAACCTCGGGCACGAGGCCCGTTCGTTCACCGGCAGCCAGGCCGGCGTCATCACCGACTCGTCCCACGGCAAGGCCCGGATCATCGACGTGACCCCTGGTCGCATCCGCGGCGCGCTGGACGAGGGTGCGGTGGCCATCGTCGCGGGCTTCCAGGGCGTCAGCCAGGACAGCAAGGACATCACCACCCTGGGCCGTGGCGGTTCCGACACCACCGCCGTGGCGCTGGCCGCAGCGCTCGGCGCCGACGTCTGCGAGATCTACACCGACGTCGACGGCGTCTTCACCGCCGATCCCAGGATCGTCCCCAGCGCCCGGCGGATCCCCCGGATCTCCAGCGAGGAGATGCTGGAGATGGCGGCCTGCGGTGCCAAGATCCTGCACCTGCGGTGCGTGGAGTACGCCCGTCGCTACGACCTGCCGATCCACGTGCGGTCCAGCTTCTCCACGCTGGACGGCACGATCGTCTCCGACCGACCCCTGTACGAGGGCAGCGAGGGAGCCGTCGTGGAGCAGCCCATCATCTCCGGCGTCGCGCACGACCGCAGCGAGGCCAAGGTCACCGTCGTCGGGGTTCCCGACAAGGTCGGCGAGGCCGCGACGATCTTTCGCGCGGTCGCCCAGGCCGGGTCCAACCTCGACATGATCGTGCAGAACGTCTCCGCTGCCTCGACAGCACGGACCGACATCTCCTTCACGTTGCCCAAGTCCGACGGCCGGACCGCCATGGAGGCGCTTGCCGCCATCCAGGACGAGGTGGGCTTCGAGTCGCTGCGCTACGACGACCAGATCGGGAAGGTCTCGCTGATCGGGGCCGGCATGCGGACCCACCCGGGGGTGAGCGCCCGGTTCTTCGGGGCCCTGGCCGACGCCGGCGTCAACATCGAGATGATCTCGACGTCCGAGATCCGAATCTCGGTGGTCGTCCGCGGTGACGACGTGGATGCGGCGGTGGCGGCCGTGCACTCGGCCTTCGACCTCGACGCCACCGATGTCGAGGCCGTCGTCTACGGAGGGACCGGCCGATGACCGCCGCCACGCCCAGCCGTCCCCGGTCGGAGCGACCCACCCTGGCCGTCGTGGGCGCCACCGGCGCCGTCGGCACGGTGATGCGCCACATCCTGTCGACGCGTCACGACGTCTGGGGCGACATCCGCCTGGTGGCGTCGCCACGATCAGCCGGCCGGCGACTCCCCGTACGTGGGGAGGAGGTCGAGGTCGTGGCGCTCTCGGAAGGGTGCTTCGACGGCGTGGACGTGGCAATGTTCGACGTGCCGGACGAGGTGGCGGAGGTGTGGGCACCCGTCGCGGCGGCCCGCGGCGCGGTGGCGGTCGACAACTCCGGGGCCTTCCGCATGGACCCGGACGTGCCGCTCGTGGTGCCCGAGGTCAACGCGCCGGCCGCCAGGCACCGGCCCCGGAGCATCATCGCCAACCCCAACTGCACGACGCTGTCGATGATCGTCGCGATGGGCGCCCTGCACGCGGAGTACGGCCTGACCCAGCTCGTTGTCGCCTCCTACCAGGCGGCGTCCGGTGCCGGCCAGGCCGGCGTCGAGACCCTCCACGACCAGCTCCAGAAGGTCGGCGGCAACCGCGAGCTCGGCACCCACCCGGGCGACGTCCGCCGGGTCATCGGCGAGGACGGCCTCGGGCCGTTCCCCGCCCCGCTGGCCCTCAACGTCGTCCCATGGGCCGGCTCCCCCAAGGACGACGGCTGGAGCTCCGAGGAGCTCAAGGTGCGCAACGAGTCGCGCAAGATCCTCGGCCTGCCCGACCTCAAGGTCTCCGCCACCTGCGTCCGGGTGCCCGTGGTCACGACGCACTCCCTGGTGGTCCACGCCGCCTTCGAGCGGGAGGTCACGGTCGCCTCCGCACGGGAGATCCTGCGCGATGCCCCCGGCGTCCTGCTCTACGACGACCCGGAGCGCGGTGAGTTCCCCACGCCGGCCGACGTGGTGGGCACCGACCCCACCTGGGTCGGCCGGGTGCGGCGCTCCCTGGACGACCCACGGGCGCTCGAGCTCTTCGTGTGCGGGGACAACCTGCGCAAGGGGGCGGCGCTCAACACGGCCCAGATCGCCGAGCTGGTCGCCCAGGAGCTCACCGGGTCCTGAGCCTGCGCTCCACCATGGACGCGCGGCGTCAGCCGGAGAGCCGGGCCTTGACGGCGTCGGCCACCCGACGCCCCTCCGCCTGCCCGGCGACCCGTGGCGTGATCAGCTTCATCACCCGCCCCATGTCCCGCGGCGACGCGGCACCCGCCTCGGCGACGGCGGCGTCGACCAGCCGGGCGAGCTCGGCGTCGTCGAGCTGCGGCGGCAGGTAGCTGGCTAGCACGCCGGCCTCTGCGTCCTCCCGCTCCGCCCGGTCGGCGCGCCCGCCCTGGCGGAAGGCGTCGGCGGCCTCCCGGCGCTTCTTCGACTCGCGGGTGATCACACCCAGCTCCTCAGCATCGGTGAGCTCCCGCGCGGTGTCGCCGGCGACCTCCGCGGTCGTGAGCGCCGTGAGCGCCATCCGGATGGTTCCCGTACGGAGCTCGTCACGCGCGCGCATCGCCTCGGTGAGGTCCGCGCGCAACCGATCCTTGAGCTCGCCCATACCGGGCAGTGTGGCAGCCTGTCCGGATGACGGCAGCGGTGACCCCCAGGCTCCTGCGAACCGCCCTGGCGCTCGGCGCGGTGGGGGCGGCCGGCCTCGGCTATGCGGCCGGGGTCGAGGTCCGCGCCTTCCGGCTGCGCCGCGCGTCGGTCCCGGTACTCCCGCCGGGACAGCCGCCTCTTCGGGTGCTGCACCTGTCCGACCTGCACCTCACCCCGGGCCAGCGGCGCAAGCGCGACTTCGTCCGCCGCCTGGCCGCGCTGGACCCGGACCTGGTCGTGGACACGGGGGACAACCTGGCCCATCCGGGGGCGGTGCCGACCGTCCTGGACGCCCTCGGGCCGCTGCTGGAGCGCCCGGGAGTCTTCGTCCCCGGTTCCAACGACTACTTCGCCCCCCAGGCCAAGAACCCCGCCCGCTACCTGCTGCCCTGGGGAGACGCGACCCCCGTCCACAGGGCCGAGCTCCCGTGGCCGGAGCTTCGCGACTCCCTCGTCGACGCCGGATGGGTCGATCTGACGCACGCCCGGGCCACCATCGACGTGGACGGCCGCCGGCTGGCCTTCGTCGGCGTCGACGACCCCCATCTGGAGCTGGACCGCTACGAGGAGGTGGCCGGTAAGGCCGACCCCGACGCGGACCTCGCCGTCGGCGTGACCCATGCCCCCTACCAGCGGATACTCGACGGGATGGTCGCCGACTCCTACCGCCTGCTGCTGGCCGGTCACACCCACGGTGGTCAGCTCTGCGTGCCCGGCTGGGGGGCGCTCGTGACCAACTGCGACCTGGAGCCGCAGCGGGCCAAGGGTGTCTCCCGCCACCCTGCGGAGGACCCCGACGGTGCCTGGCTGCACGTCTCCGCGGGGCTGGGCACCTCTCCGTACGCGCCGGTGCGCTTCGCCTGCCCTCCCGAGGCCACACTGCTCACCCTGACGGCCCGCGCCGCCTGAACACCCCCGAGCCCTCTCGTACGGGCGCCGCAGTCCCTGTACTCGAGCGGCGGGGCCGCCGGGCGGTGGCCGGACGCGGCGCAGCCTCGGCTATGCTTTCCCGCGGTCCACGGGGTGTGGCGCAGCTTGGTAGCGCGCTTCGTTCGGGACGAAGAGGTCGTGGGTTCAAATCCCGCCACCCCGACGC
>DATHUJ010000128.1:0-3254 GCA_035462375.1 Jiangellales bacterium | reverse complement strand
CCTGACCCGGCCGGACGATCGCGAAGCCCGCGGGATGGAAGAAGTTGGCCGGCACGTGGATCCGCGCCTCCTCGCCGACGACGACCGCGTCGTTGGGCAGCATCGCGACCATCGACGTGGCCAGGCTCGCCGTCGTGGCGGGCCGGCCGCTCGACCCGTCCCAGGCGAGGGCCACCGACGTCGCCAGGTCCACGCCACCCTCGATGACCGCCGTCGCACCGACCTGGTCCGGGTGGCCGAGGAGGAGGTGGGCGAAGGACAGCGGGTAGACGCCCATGTCGAGCAGCGCGCCGCCGCCGAGCTGCGGGTCGGTCATCCGGTACGTCCGGAAGTCGGCCGGAACTCCACCCAGCGAGGCGGCCAGGTGCCGGACCGGGCCGATCGCCCCATCGGCGACCACCTCGAGGAGGCGCTGTATCGCCGGCAGGCAGTGCGTCCACATCGCCTCCATGAGGAACACGCCACGGTGGCGGGCCAGCGCGATCAGCCGTTCGGCCTCCTCGGCGTCGATGGTGAACGGCTTCTCGCACAGGACCGCCTTGCCGGCCTCGAGCGCCAGCCGCGTCGCCTCGGCGTGGTGGATGTGCGGGGACCCGACGTAGACGGCGTGCACCTCGTCGTCGGCCACCAGCTCCGCGACAGAGTCGTAGGCATCCCGGGCGCCGTGCCGGTCGGCGAAGTCCCTCGCCCGCTCCAGCGAGCGGGAGGACACGGCGACCAACTCGCTCCCGCGAGCCCGCTGGAGCTCCTCGGCGAACGTGGTGGAGATGGACCCGGTGGCGACGACGCCCCAGTGCAGCGGCATGGGCGGGAGGGTACGCAGGGCTGCGTCGGGTGTGTTTCCGCCCCCCACCTGGCCGTGACCATGGAGGGATCGCCCTGGCGGGCCTCCCTGGAGGGCGATCTGTCCATGATCGGCGTAGGTGGGTGGAGCGGCCGGGCGGCCCGGTGATGCTGAGACGTTGCGGGACGGTCGCTGGGCCCGCGTCGCCGGCGGATCCCGGATCGTCGCCGCCTTGGGGGCGCCCCGCCGTGGCAGGGGCGTGCAGCCGCCTGGGGCGCGGTGTGCGCAGCCGCCTGGGGGCGCGGTGCCCGCCGTGCAGGGGCGCGCAGCCGCCTGAAAGCGCGGTGCCGGCCGTGGCAGGGGGCGCAGGGTGCACAAGCGGCGCTTGACAATACCTAGCCGGCTCACTAAACAGGACCTACTGAGCCGACTAATGAAGGAGGCGTCATGTCCAGCACCGGCCCCGCAGCATCCCGTCCGGCAGCGGCAGAGTCCGGATCCGACCGCCCGGAAACCCCAGCGTCCGGCACCAGGGCGTTCGAGCCCATGGCCACCACCCAGGCCGCGGAGCCCAGGGCCACCACCCAGGCCGCGGAGCCCATGGCCCCCACCCAGGCCGCGGAGCCCATGGCCACCACCGAGGCCGCGAAGCCCGTGGCCGCCACCCAGGCAGCCGAGCCCATGGCCGCCGCCACCCAGGCCGCCGAGCCCGCGGCCGCCACCCAGGCCGCGGCAGACCGGGCCCGAGACCCCGTGAGCGGCGACGCCACGACGCCCCCGACCACACGCGTCCCCTGGTCCACCGTCGCCCTCAGCGCGGCCGTCGCGGTCGCGGGAAACCTCGCGCTCTACCTGCTCGCCGTCGCCACCGGGACCGACCTTCGGGCACCGATGGGCGAAGGCGGAGCGATCCAGGACCTCCCGGTGCCGGCGGTCCCGATCGTCAGCGTGGTGGGCGTGGTCGCGGCGGCGGTGGCCCTGCGGGTCGTCCAGCGCCTGCTGCCGCGCCGCGCGTGGGGCGTGTGGCTGGGACTCGTGTGCCTCGGCCTCGTGCTGTCGCTGGCACCGATGGCCGCTGTTCCGGCAGAGTCGGCGCCGTGGCTGGCGGCGATGCACGCCCTGGTCGCGGTCGTCGTCGTGATCCTGATCGGGCGTCGAGCGCGGAGCCGGTGACGCCCACCCCGGAGCGCACCGATCCGGGTGGATGCCCTCGGCCGGAGTCGGTCGGTGCCGCGCTCATCCGGGCGGCGCGAAGCCACCGGGCGACGGCGGCCGCCCTCCTGGCGCCCTACGGCCTACACCCCGGGCAGGAGTTCCTGCTCACCGCGCTCTGGGAGCGCTCGCCCCGCTCACCCTCCGACCTCGCTCACAGCTGCAGCGTCGAGCCCCCGACCGTGACCCGCATGGTCGGGCGGCTCGAGGCCGCGGGCCTGGTGACGCGCACGCCCGACCCCGCGGACGGCCGCGCCGTCCTCGTCGAGCTCACGCCCGCAGGCGAGGCGCTGCGAGAGCCCGTGCGGCAGGCCTGGGCGGAGCTGGAACGACGCAGCACGCACGACCTCGACCCCGAGGAACGTCGCCGGTTGGTCCGGCTCCTCGGGACCGTCGCCGCCGGTCTCGGCGACCCAGACGGTTGAGCGGCGATCCGAGAGTCAGCTCTCCCCGCCGGCCTCCGCGGCGGTGGTGGCGTTGACGTCGTCGAGGCGGTACTTGGCATGCGCCTCGTTCACCACGTCCCACGAGACCTCGCCCCGGCGCGCCAGCAGGGTCAGCACCGCGATGACGACCGACTGCGCGTCCACCTTGAAGTGCCGCCGCAGCGCCGCCCGGGTGTCGGAGAGGCCGAAGCCGTCCGTGCCCAGCGACATCCAGTCCTGCGACACGTACGGTGCGACCTGGTCGGGCACGGCCCGCATGTAGTCGGACACCGCGACGACGGGGCCGTCGGCCTGCGACAGCCGCCGCGTCACGTACGGGACGCGGGGCTCCTCCTGCGGGTGCATGAGGTTCCACTCGTCGGTCGCGACGGCCTCCCGGCGCAGCTCGGTCCAGGAGGTCGCGGACCACACGTCGGCGGTGACCTGCCACTCCTCGGCCAGCCGGCGCTGGGCCTCCAGCGCCCAGTTCATCGCCACGCCGCTGGCCAGCACCTGCGCCCGCGGCACGTCCTCGCCCGGCGACTCCGCCGGACGGTAGAGGTAGAGGCCCTTGAGCAGCCCGTCCACGTCCACGCCCTCGGGCTCGGCCGGCTGCGGGTACGGCTCGTTGTAGACGGTCAGGTAGTAGAAGACGTTCTCGGGGTCCTCGCCGAACATCCGGCGGAGCCCGTCGCGCACGATGTGACCGATCTCGAAGCCCCACGCTGGGTCGTAGTGCACGACCGCGGGGTTGGTCACGGCGAGCAGCGGCGAGTGCCCGTCCTCGTGCTGGAGCCCCTCGCCGTTGAGCGTCGTTCGCCCGGCGGTGGCAC
>DATHUJ010000127.1:0-2182 GCA_035462375.1 Jiangellales bacterium | reverse complement strand
GCTTCTGCCTGCCCTGCTCCGACGTCCTGGCCCCGACGACCTGGTCGACAGTGGGGTCCGTGAGGAGCCGCTCCACGAGCCCTGGGATCAGCTCGTTGGGGTAGGACATGTCGGCGTCGGTCCAGACGACGATCTCGCCTCGCGCGTTCTGCGTGCCGATGCGCCGGGCGGTACCGGAGCCGCCGTTGCGGGGGAAGGCCACGACCTTCAGGCGCGGAAGCCGTGTCGCCGCCTCACGCAGCAGCTCCAGCGTGCGGTCGGTGGAGCAGTCGTCGATGGCCATGAGCTCGTACGAGTAGGGGCTCGCGTCCATGGCCGCGCAGATGCGCTCCACCTCGGCAACGACGTGCTGCTCCTCGTTGAAGCAGGGGAGGACGACGGTTACGCAGGGCGCGGTCTCCCGAGGCGCGGACACGGAGGCGTCCAGCTGGTCGTGCGGCACGCGCGTCTCGTCCTCGGTCGTCGGGTTCGGTGAGGCGACCCGAGGCTAGCTGCCGCGTCGCGGGTCGTCGGGCACGACCACGAGACTCCCCAGCGCCGCGGCCCCCTGGGCGGGGAGGACCCACACCCCGTCGACGTCCACCAGGCGCGTGCCAGGGAGGTCGAGCCACCGCTGGATGCAGTCGACCTCCTCTGGGGTCGCGGGCGCCGTCGGCGGCGGAGCAGCCAGCACCGTCTCCGCCGTCGCCACCAACCCCTCCACGTACGGCATGGGGTGGGCGCCCGGCGGCGACGTGCCGGCGGCAGCGAGCCGGCCGTGGCGCACGACGTGAATCTCCCAGCCGCCGACCTCCGCCCGCCGAGCCGCGACGAGCTGAGGAACCGCCGCGAGCGAGGCAAGTCGCTGCGCCCGGGCCGCGGCCCGGACGAACGCGGTCATGCGGTCGCGGTGGACTGCGGCCTCCTCGAAGCGCTCGGTCCCCGCCAATCGAGAGATGCGCACGAGCAGCCGGTCCACGAGCGATCGCGGGTCCGCGACGAAGGCCTGTCTGACGGCCTCGACGTGGACGGCGTAGGCGTCGACGCTCTCGCCGCCCTCACACGGCGCCCCGCACCGGCCCATCTCGGCCAGCGCGCACGCTGTCCGCATGCGACTCGGTGACAGGCGGTCGGTGCACTGCCGGATCGGCACGGCCTCGTGGACGGCCGTCATGGCCATCTCGGCCACCCGACGGGATCCGAACGGCCCGAGGTAGGCAGCGCCGTCGGGGCGGACCTCCTTGACGAGGGACAGCCGCGGGAACGGCTCGACCGTCAGCTTGAGCCAGGTACTGCGCTCGGGAAAGCGCGACCGCCGGTTGTAGCGGGGCTTGTGCTCGGCGATCAGCCGCAGCTCACGGACCTCGGCCTCCAGGCCCGTGGAGCACTCGACGGCGGTGACCGACTCCGCGATGCCGATCATCTCGGTCATCCGCGCTCGGGTCTCCGACGCCGTGAAGTAGGTGCGCACGCGGGAGCGCAGCCGCTTGCTCTTGCCGACGTAGAGCACGCGGCCCTGGCCGTCCTTGAAGAGGTAGACGCCCGGTGCGTCGGGCAAAGCCTCGGCCATGCGGCGCTTCTGGCGCTGGGCGGGAGTGACCGCGCTCTGCCAGGTGGCGAGCTCCGGGAGTGTGTTCACTCCTTGGTTGCCCAGCCGTTCCAGCAGGCCGTGCAGCACGTCGACCGTGGCCCGGGCGTCAGCCAGGGCACGGTGCTCGGGTGTCGTGGTCGAGCGGAAGAGCCGTGCCAGGGTGGACAGTCGGCAATCCCGGGCCTCGTCGCGGACCACCACCTTGCGGGCGAGCCGCACCGTGTCGATGACCTCGAAGCCCGGCCACGGGTGCCCGGTCGCCTGGCACGCGGCCTTGAGGAAGCCGACGTCGAAGGGAGCGTTGTGCGCCACGAGCACCGAGCGGTGTGCGAACTCCAGGAACGACGGCAGGACGGCCTCGACCGGCGGGGCGCCGGCCACCATCGCGTCGGTGATACCCGTCAGCACCGCGATGAACGGCGGGATCGGCGCACCAGGGTGCACGAGGGTCTGGAACTCCCCGAGCACCTCGCCGCCCCGCACCTTCACCGCGCCGACCTCGGTGATGGCGCACGCGAGCGGCGACCCGCCGGTTGTCTCTAGGTCGACGACGACGAACGTGGTGTCGGCGAGCGAGGCGCCGAGCTCGTCGAAGGTGCCCTGCACCCCCCT
>DATHUJ010000126.1:0-12800 GCA_035462375.1 Jiangellales bacterium | reverse complement strand
GCGGCGATGCCGCGTTCCTCAACGCCGAGGAGGAGTCCTCGGGCGCCGAGGCGGTCGGCATCGTGGCCGCTCTCGTCGTGCTGCTCGTCGCCTTCGGGACGGTCGTGGCCGCACTCGTCCCGATCGTGCTCGCCCTGGTCGCCGTCGGTGTCGGACTCGGCGGCATCGTGCTGCTGGCTGGCGGCCTGACGGTGTCCACCGCTGCACCGACGATCGGCGCGATGGTCGGGCTGGGCGTCGGCATCGACTACGCGCTGTTCATCGTCTCGAGGTACCGCGAGAACCGCGCCGCCGGGCAGGCCAACGCGCCCGCGCTGTCGGCAGCCATGGGCTCCTCCGGCACCGCAGTCTTCTTCGCCGGCGTGACCGTGGTGCTGGCGATGGCCGCCCTCGTGCTCACCGGCGTGGGCTTCCTCGCCTCCATCGGCCTCGGCACCTCGATCGTCGTGCTGTTCGCAGTGGCGACCGCGATCACCCTGTTGCCCGCGCTGCTGTCGCTGCTCGGCGACCGCATCGACGCGGGACGGATCGTGGGTCGGCGTCGCGCCGCCAAGCCCGCCGAGGCGACCGTCTGGTGGCGGCTCTCCCATCGGATCTCCGGCCGGCCCCGGCCGTACCTGGTCGTCGGCTCCCTCTTCCTCCTGACCCTGGCTGCCCCGGCACTGTCACTCAGCACCGGCTTCCCGGATGCGGGCGACAACCCGACTGTCCAGACGGAGCGCAAGGCGTACGACCTGTTGGCCGACGGCTTCGGGCCAGGCTTCAACGCCCCACTGCTCGTCGTCGCCGACGTTCAGGGCTCCGGGCTGGAAGCCGGAGACATCCCCGAGCTGGCCGGCCGCGTCGCCGCCGTCCCCGGCATCGCGGAGGTCGGCGAGCCGCAGGTCAGCCCGAACGGCGACACCATCGTGCTGCCCACGCTTCCCACCACCGAGCCGGCCGACCCCGCCACCGTGCAGACGCTCGAGCGGATGCGTACCTCCACCCCGGAGGGGGTGTACGTGACCGGTGCAACTGCGCTGACCCTCGACCTGGACAAGCAGCTGACCGACACCCTGCCGCTGTTCATCGGCGCGATCCTGGCTGCCTCGATCCTGCTGCTGATGGTCGTCTTCCGGTCGGTCGTCGTCCCGCTGAAGGCCGCTGTGATGAACCTGCTCTCGATCGGCGCTGCCTACGGGGTCGTCGTCGCCGTCTTCCAGTGGGGCTGGCTCAGTGGTGTGTTCGGCCTGGACAGCACGTACCGGATCGCCTCGCCGCTGCCTGTCATCTTCTTCGCTGTCCTGTTCGGACTGTCCATGGACTACGAGGTGTTCCTCGTCTCTCGCATCCGCGAGGCGTTCAACGCCACCGGGGACAACGCCGAGTCCGTCGCCCGCGGACTGACATCCACCGGACGGGTCATCACGTCCGGCGCGCTGATCATGATGTGCGTGTTCCTCGCCTTCGTCACCAACCCCTCGCCGTTCATCAAGATGATCGGGCTGGGACTCGCCACGGCCATCGTCATCGACGCCACCGTCGTGCGCATGGTCCTGGTGCCGGCGACGATGGCGCTGATGGGCCGGGCCAACTGGTGGCTGCCCGGGTGGCTCGACCGTCTGCTGCCGCACCTCAGCCTCGAGACCGACCCGATCGCGCACCAGCCCAGCCCGGTGCCGGTGCCGGTGCACACGGCGGAAGCCATCAGCAGCGTGCGCCGATGACGAGGACACCCGGGTGACCGCGGTCGGCGTCCGAGACGGACCCCTCCATTCCAGGTCCCGGACGCGGCCGGGCACTCACGGACCCCTTGAACGCCCTCACCTAGCCGAACGGACGATCACCATGATTGAAGCGAAGAACCTCACGAAGCACTACGGCGACAAGACCGCGGTCGACGAGCTGACCTTCACCGTGCAGCCCGGCATCGTGACCGGGTTCCTCGGGCCCAACGGGGCCGGGAAGTCCACGACGATGCGGATGATCCTGGGCCTGGACGCACCCACCAGCGGGACCGTCACGGTCGGGGGCAGGCCCTACCGCCGACACGCCAGACCGCTGCAGGTAGTCGGTGCACTGCTCGAGGCGCGAGCGGTCCACACGTCCCGCTCCGCCTACAACCACCTGCTGGCGCTCGCCGCCACCCACGGCATCGCGAGGTCTCGCGTCGCCGAGGTCATCGAGATGGTCGGCCTGCAGGACGTCGCCCGCAAGCGCGCAGGCGGCTTCTCGCTGGGCATGGGGCAGCGCCTGGGGATCGCGTCGGCGCTGCTGGCCGACCCCGAGACGCTCATCCTGGACGAGCCGGTCAACGGCCTGGACCCGGAGGGCATCCGCTGGATCCGGGACCTGCTCAAGGGCCTGGCCGCCGACGGGCACACCGTGTTCGTCTCCAGCCACCTGATGAGCGAGATGGCCCTCACTGCCGAGCACGTCATCGTCATCGGCCGCGGCAGGCTGATGGCAGACATGCCCATGTCGGAGCTCATCGCCCAAGCCTCCAGCAACGCGGTCGTCGTCCGCTCACCGCAGGCCGCGGAGCTGGCCGAGGCCTTCGTCGGCGCGGACATCACCGTCACCAGCCCTGAGCGCGACGCGCTCGAGGTCACCGGCCTCACCGCCGCCCAGGTGGGCGACCGCGCCCGCGACCTCAACATCAGCGTGCACGGACTCGCTCCCAAGACGGCATCCCTGGAAGAGGCCTTCATGGAGATGACCCGTGACGAGGTCGAGTACCACGCACACACGCCAGCCGGCCACCACGTCAGGAGCGCATCATGAGCACCCTCACCACTCGGCCGGACCGGACGTCCGACGACTCCGACTTCGTCCAGGTCGAGCACGTCACGCAACTCAGGGTGCTGCGCAGCGAGTGGATCAAGCTGCGGTCACTGCGCTCGACCGCACTGACCCTGGCCGCGGCCGTCTTCCTGATGGTGGCGATGGGCTGGATCTTCGGTTGGGCCACGAACGCGAACTGGTCAGACCTGAACACGGGCGAGCAGGCGTCGTTCAGCGCGATCGACACAACGCTCGCCGGCTACAACCTCGCGCAGCTCGCCATCGGCGTTCTCGGCGTGCTGCTGGTCACCGGCGAGTACGCCACCGGCATGATCAGAGCCACGTTCGGGGCCGTGCCAAGACGACTGCCCGTGCTGTGGGCCAAGGCCGCGCTCTACGCCGGCGTGACGCTCACCCTCATGCTCGGCGCCGCGTTCGCGGCGTTCATCGGTGGCCAGCAGCTCCTCGGCACCCACGGGACGACCCTGTCAGCAGATGGCGCTGTGCGGGCCATCGTCGGGGTCGCCGGATACCTCGCCTTGATCGGGGTGTTCTCCGTGGCGCTCGGCTTCATCATCCGCAGCACCGCCGGTGGCGTCGCTACCCTGTTCGGGCTGCTGCTCGTCGTCCCGACACTCGGGCTGCTGCTCCCGGCCAGCTGGCGGGAGAACCTCCTGCCCTACCTGCCCAGCAACGCCGGCGGCACGCTGTTCAGCGCTCGCACCGCCACCGACGCCTTGTCGGCCACCACCAGCCTGCTGGTGCTGCTGGGCTGGGTCGCCGCGGCCCTGGCCTGCGCGGCCGTCGTCGTCAAGAAGCGTGACGCCTGACCCTCAGGTTCGAACGACCCGACCAGGTCTAGCGCGTGCCCAACGATCCGGACAACACGCACCACCCGGCTCGCTCTGGCTCATCAGACGAGCTCGAGAATCGTGGCGTTGGCCATCCCGCCGCCCTCGCACATCGTCTGCAGGCCGTAGCGAATCCCGTCGCGGCGCATCCGGTGGACCATCGTCGTGAGGATCCGCGCGCCGGACGCGCCCAGCGGGTGGCCAAGGGCGATCGCGCCGCCGTCGGGGTTGGTCAGCGCCGGGTCGGCCCCGGTCTCCGCGTACCAGGCCGCGAGCACCGACGCGAAGGCCTCGTTGACCTCGAAGGTCCCGATGTCGGCTACCTCCAGCCCGGCCCGGTGCAGGGCCTTGCGGGTGGCCGGGATCGGGCCGGTCAGCATCGTCACCGGGTCCACGCCCGCGGTGACGCCGGTGTGGAACCGGGCCAGCGGCCGTACGCCGGCCGCGGCGGCGATCTCGGCGGTGGTCACCACCAGGGCGGCGGACCCGTCCGAGATCTGCGAGGAGTTGCCGGCCGTGACGACCCCGTCGTCGGTGAAGGCAGGCTTCAGCCCCGCGAGCGTCTCGGCCGTCGTGCCCGACCGGATGCCCTGGTCCTTCGCGAACGGCCCGTCCGGGGTCTCCACGACGAGGATCTCCTCGTCGAAGCGGCCGGCGTCCGCCGCCGCCGCCGCCCGGGCGTGCGAGTCCACGGCGAGCGCGTCGAGGTACTTGCGCGACAGCCCCCACTTCTCGGCGATCATCTCCGCGCTGATGCCCTGGTTGACCAGGTGCCCGTCGTAGCGGGCTCGCATGGCCGGCCCGAACGGTCCGTCGCCACCTACCGTGCTGGAGAACATCGGCACCCGCGACATCACCTCGACGCCACCGGCGACCACGACGTCGTGCTGACCGGACACGACCGCGGCGGCGGCGAAGTGCAGCGCCTGCTGGCTCGACCCGCACTGCCGGTCGATCGTCACGCCGGTGACCTCCTCCGGCAACCCGGCCGCGAGCGCGGCGTTGCGGGCGACGTTGAATGACTGCTCTCCCACCTGCGACACGCATCCCCAGACGACGTCGTCCACCTGCTCGGGCGCGAGCCCGGATCGCCGGACGGCCTCGGCGAGCACCTGGCCGGAGAGGTCGACGGGGTGGACGCCGGACAGGGCGCCCTTGCCGGGCTTGCCGACCCCCACGGCCGTACGGACGGCGCTGACGACGACGGCATCCCTGGCGAGCATGTGACCTCCCTCGGTACGGGGCCGGCCGCTGCGACGCCCAAAGGCGCATCGCCTCGGTGGCTCAGTACGGAGCGTCGCACGAAGGGCGGCCGGGCCCTCACTCGCCCTCGTGGTCGGCCAGGACCTCACCGGCCAGCGCGACGAGGTCGGGGACGGCCGGGTGGGACGGCGGCTCCCGCCAGACCACCCGGACCGGGACGGCGGGCGCGTCGGACAGCGGTACGTAGACCACTCCGGGGTAGGGATGCATGGCCGCGGTCGAGGACGTCGTCACGCCCACTGCGCGGCCGGCGGCGATCACGGCGAGCCAGTCGTCGGTGTTGGTGACCTCGATCGTCCGGCCGGGCCGGATCTCCGCCGGCCAGAGCCGGGTCGTCGTCGTGCCGGAGACCGTGTTGACCGCGACGACCTCGCCGCCGAGGTCTGCGAGGGCGAGCGCGACTCGGCCGGCCAGCGGGCCGCCCGCGGGGACCACCGCCAGACGCGGCTCCTGCCGGAGCTCCCGCGCCTGCAGCCCTGCCGGCAGCCGCTCACCGCGCAGCACCGCGGCGTCGACCACTCCCTGGCGCAGCGCATCGCCCACGTCGTCGACCTTGCGCAGCTCGAGCTCGGTGGCCGGGTGGCGCTCCCGCCAGCACCGCAGCAACGCGGCCGTGCGGTCGCCGAGCGCGGACCAGGCGTGGCCGAGCCGGAGGGGCCAGGACCGCAGCCGCTCTGCGTCGAAGGCCGCCTCGACCGCGGCCAGCGCCGTGGTCGCGCGGGCGGCGAAGGCCTCACCAGCGGGGGTGAGCTGCAGGTGGTGCGTGGACCGGTCCACGAGCCGGACACCGACGTGCGCCTCGACCTGAGCCAGGGTGCGCGACACGACCGGCTGGCTAAGGTGCAGCCGCTGTGCGGCACGAGTCAGCGACCCCTCCTCGACGATGGCGAGGAAGCACCGCAGATGCCGCAGCTCCATGGCCATGCTCGTGGAGCATAACCGCAGCGGAGAACGCATTTCCGTAGCGGATCGGCGGCCCGTACCGTCGAGGCGTGACAGCAGCCCTACGGGCCCGCGGCGGTCCCCAGGCCTCCGCGATCGCGCTCGCCGTCGGGGGAGCATTCTCCGTCCAGACGGGCGCCGCGGTCGCGGTCCTGCTCTTCCCGCTCGCCGGGGCGCTCGGCGTGCTCTCGCTGCGGCTGGGCGTCGCCGCGCTCGTCCTCCTCCTGCTCTTCCGGCCCAGCACGCGGGCCCGGAGCCGGGCCGACTGGGCGGTCGTGGCCGGCTTCGGCATCTGCCTCGCCGGCATGAACGGCCTCTTCTACCAGGCGCTCGAGCGGATCCCGCTGGGTGCCGCGGTGACGCTGGAGATCCTCGGGCCGCTCACCCTCTCGGTCGTCGCCGCTCGCCGAGCGAGCGCATGGCTGTGGGCCGGGCTGGGCCTGGCCGGGGTGGCGCTGCTCGGCCGATCAGAACTCGGAGCGGCCGACCCCGTCGGGGTGGCGTTCGCCCTCGGGGCCGGCGTCATGTGGGCCGCATACATCGTGCTGTCGCAGCAGGCCGGGCGCCGCTTCGCCGGCGGCGACGGCCTCGCGCTGGCGATGACGGCTGCGGCCGCCCTCACCCTCCCGCTGGGTGTCGCCCAGGCGGGCATCACCTTGCTGGAGCCGCGAATCCTCGCACTGGGGGCAGTGGTAGGACTGCTGTCCGCAACGCTGCCGTACACGCTCGAGCTGATGGCCCTGCGCCGGCTGCGGGCGGAGACCTTCGCCGTGCTCCAGAGCCTGCAACCCGCCGTGGCCGCGCTGGTCGGCTTCGTCGTGCTGGGCCAGGCCCTCGACGCGCTCGGCGTGATGGCGGTGGCCCTGGTCGTGGCCGCAAGCGCGGGGGCCGTACGGGCGGCGGCAAGGCGGGCCCGCCGGCCCGGCGCCGTCGAGGGTCGGGCGATCACCGGCTCGTCCTCCACCGGCGGTGGTTCGTCGTCGACCGCTGGTGGCGCCAGCGCGGCCGTACGACGGTAGGCAGGCGCGGCGGCCACGGCAGCGCCGGCAATGGGGGCAACGAGGAACATCCCGAGCACAGCGATGACGACCGCGGCCGGCGTGGTGAGCAGGAGGGTCACCACGGGCGGGAAGCTGAGCCAGGGTGACAGGTCCTCCCGCCGCGCGCCAGGAGCAATCCTGCGCCTCGCGAGCCGTGTCCATCGACCCTCCGATCAGCCCCTGCCCTGCCGTGGCACCGCCACGGACGCTGCGCTCCGGTCGTCACGGACCGCCTCCGGCTGGCGTCCTCCAGCCCGGTGCACCCTGTACGGGGTGCGGGAGCCGGCGACCCGGTCCAGCCAGCCGCGGCGCGCCGGGTCGACGGCGCCGGCGAGGAGGCCGACCGCCCAGACGACGACCAGGGTCACGGACAGGACGGCCCGCACGGTCGCCCGTCCGATCCCCAGCCGGCTGCCGTCGGCTGCCACGACCGCATAGCCGGCGACGACCCCTCCTGCGGTGCGGCCGGCCAGCCTCCACGACAGGGCGAGGTAGACCGGGGCGAGCAGTCCAGCGGTGAAGGTCAGGGCAGCGACGACAGCTTGCGGCACACTGCCCAGGAGCGCTCCGAGGACCGCAAGGAGCGCACCGAGCCCCTGGCCGGCCAGGAAGGTCACCAAGGCCAGGTCGACGGCGCTGCCCACGAGCCGGCTGACGATGCCGGCGTGCGAGCGGGTCCGCCGTGGGGGACGCTCGGCGGCCGGCACTGGGTCCTCGACGGGTCGCCGGGCCCCGAGCGGGCGGCGCAATGCCCGTTCGGTCGCATCGTCCCCGTCAGCCAGCAGCCGGCGGAAGCGCTCGACGGCGTCGAGGACCAGTCCGAGGCTCTGCTCCCTGATCAGGTCGCGGACCCGCGGGTCGTCGACGATGCCGTCGAGGATCGCCGGAACGACCTCGGCGTTGATACGCGGCATCAGGCCTTCGACCACACGCGGAGCCGTCGACTCGATGATGTGTGGCGTGACGCCGTCGACCACGGCCGGCACGAGCTCCGCCTCCAGGTAGGGCCGGAGCCGCTCGAGGATCCCCGGGAGCAGCTCGTCGGCCAGCGCCGGTGTCAGCTGTTCGAGCACTGCCGGGGCGGTCGTGGTCGCCACGTGGTCGGTGACACCGTCGATGACCCGGGGGACCACCTGCTCCACGAGGTGCGGGACGAGGGCGTCGACGATCCGCGGCACGGTCTCCGCCGCTAGATAGGGTTCCAGGTCGTCGATGACGGCCTGCGCCGTGTCGGTCACGCGCCCCTCGACCCTGCCCATCGCCGTGTCGTATGTCCCCGAGACGGTCCGCCGGAGCCAGGACCCCCGCTCACGCTCCGGCTCGTCGTCCACGACCGGAGGCTAGCGGCTGTCTGGTGGCCGGGCCCGCGGAGTCGATCTGCGCCAGCCTGCCCTGGTTGCTCGGCCCCCAGATCCGAGGCCGATCAGGGGAGGACGGTCGGGACCGTCCCCGTCGTCGCGTACGGGCGCTGCGCCGGGTTCAGAGGACCTTGGTGCCGTACATCTCCCCCAACGGGTCGGCGATCAGCTCCACCCGCGTGCCGTCCGGGTCGCGGAAGTAGACCGACGTCCCGCTCTCCTCCTGGTACGGCACTCCGGCGGCGTCGAGGTTGGCCTTGAGGTGCGCCCACCGCTCCGGCTCCACCGAGATGGCCATGTGGTGCAGGCCGCCCAGCACCTCCGCGTACGGGCCGAGGTCCAGGCCGGGGAAGTCGAAGAACGCCAGCAGGTTCCCGTTGCCGATGTCGAAGAAGAAGTGGTTGGACCCCGGGTAGTCACGGTTCTCGAAGATCTCCGTGAGCGGGAACTCGAGGACCTCCTGGTAGAAGCGGATCGTCCGGCCGACGTCTTGGCAGAGCACGGCCGTGTGGTGCAGCCCCCGCGCCGACGATGGCGGTCGAGCTTCGGGTGCGACGAGGTAGCGGTCACGGATTCTGGTGCGCTCGGCCTCGATGGCAGCCAGGTCGATGTCGGTCATCGGCGGCCTCAGATCCGGAAGAAGACATTGAGGTACCGGTCGGCGACGGCGCGGTCACCGCGGATGGTGCCGGCGTTGCTGCGGCCGAAGGCCGTCAGCACGAAGCTGCCCGGGTCGAACTCCAGGGTCGTCAGGTCGGAGGCGTCGCCGGGCTGGTAGCTCATGCCGTCGGGACCGACGGAGACCCGCGTGTCTCCGGCATTGGGGCCGCTGGTGATCCTGATGCCGACGTCGCACGGCTCCTCGCCCTCTCGGATCCCGACGGTGGACTGCCATAGCACGAACATGAACGGCACCAACAGGTCCGCCGCCTCGCCCCGCAGACCGTGCGCCCGCCCCGTCCCCTGGCGCACGTCCCACGAGTGCACGCCGTAGTCCATGAGCTGGAACGCCGGGTAGAAGAACGCGGGTAGCGGCCCCATGTAGAAGTGCGGGACCGTCAACCCGCCCCACTCGTCCGGCCCCAGGGCCTCGAAGGTCTCCATCATCTTGGCGAAGTCACCCCGCAGCCGCTCCACCAGCTCCGTACGGGGGTTGTCACGCAGCCCACGAGCCTGCTCGTCCACCCGGGCGGCCATCCCGGGCAGGCCGTACGCCGGCGGCACCTCCGCTCCGCTTCGGGCCGCGTCGAAGCCGACGAAGTAGGCCTCCGTCGTGTCGACGATGTGCCCGACCACGTCGCGCACCTCCCAGGGGCCGGCCCCAGTGGGCGCCCGCCAGGCCGCGTCATTGTCGACCAGGGCGAAGAACTGCTCGGCCTCCTCACGTACGACTCGCAGGAGGTTGTCCTTCCCGTCGTAGGTCATGCCGTTCCAGCTGTTCATGTCGAGCCTCCTCCTGTACGGGTGACCGCCTCGGAGCGGTCGCGATGGGGGTGGGTGCCTGGCGGGCGCCCGATGAAGGCGTCCTGCAGCAGACGTCTGAGGCTGTCCGGGGCGACCGGACGGGGATTGCGGTCGCCGACCGCGACACTGGCCCGCTCGGCCGCCACGCCGAGGCCGTCCTCGGGCATGCCGATCGCCCGCAGGCTGGTGGGCGCGCCGAGGATGTGCGCAAGGTCGGTGATGCCGTCGACGGCATCCTCGGTGCCGAGGGCGCGGGCCACCCTGCCCATGGCCTCCGGGATGGCCGGAGCGTTGAAGGCCACGACGTGGGGGAGGAGCACCGCGTGCACGTCGCCGTGACCCAGCCCATGGTCCCCACCCAGGACGTGGCACAGGGTGTGGTGCAGCGCGGTGCCCGCCGAGGCAAGCGCCCAGCCGGCGAGGTAGGCGCCCAGCAGGGCGTCCTCGCGGGCGGCCAAGTCGTGCGGTCCCCGTGCGGCTCTGGGGAGCGCCGAGGCGAGCAGGTGCAACCCGCGCTCGGCGACCAGGTTCGAGACCGGCTCGGCGTCACGCGAGTAGATGGCCTCGACGCAGTGGGCGACGGCGTTGAGGCCCGAGGTTGCGGTGACGTGTGGGGGCATGGAGGTCGTGAGCTCGGGGTCGTAGACGACGACCCGGGGCAGGGCGCGGGGATCCCGTCCGGTGCGCTTGTGCGGGCCGGTGATCCCGTAGATGGGAGTCGCCTCGGAGCCGGAGTACGTCGTGGGCACGGCCACCAGTGGGACACCAGTCGCGACCGCCACGGCCTTGCCCAGCCCGGTGGCCGAGCCGCCGCCGATCGTCAGCACCCCGTCGGCGCCACGTGCGCCCGCCACGTCGATAGCTCCGGTCGCGAGTGTCTCGGGCACGTGCTGGCGAACCTCGTCGATGCGCGCCGCCAGACGGTCGTCGAGAGCAGACGCGAGCGCGTCCGCCGCCGCCACCGCCGACGGGGACGCGACGACGAGGACGCGCTCGAGGCCCAGCGCTTCGAGCTCGGCGGGTACGTCCGTCACCGTCCCCGCTCCGAAGACCACTCGCTGTGGCCGCGGCGCTTGCTCGAAGCGACGGGTGCTCGTGGCGTCTCCCTTGGAGAGGGTGGTTGCATACACAACTTACTCGGATCGGGGCGGGACGCCAGAGCCCGTCGAGGCCACCACAAGTGTCCAACGTCTTTGACCAGGACACCGAGGGCGGTGACTGGGGCGGGCGCTCCCTGACCCAGACGCTCGCAGCGGGTTTGGCGACGTGTCGGGGAGCACCGCGTCTGGTGCCGATAGCACGTCACCCGAGGGTCCGACGGGTGACGAACACGTACTCTCGGCTGTCGTCTTCGAACGGCTCGCGGGCGAAGCCGGACCAGAGCGACTCCAGCTCGAGACCGGCGATGTCGATGAGACCGAGCCACTCGTTCTTCGTTGCCCACCAAAGAGAGCTCGTTCCGTCTCCGTCCAGGTGGATGTCGATCCGATTGTCTCCCACCGCGTACCGGACGGTGTGCGGTACGGGCTCATGCTGGTGCTCGCCGTCGAGACGGGCCGCGAGCCGGTGGTCGAGCGCGAACGCGTTCCATGCGAACCGCCCGCCAGGCAGGAGTGATGCGGTGACCCGCTCGAACGTGCGGCGACGGTCGGCCCAGGTTGGCAGGTGCAGGAGCGCACGGTATGGGCAGTAGATCAGCGCCGCGGGCTCGTCGAGGACGAGATCGCGCATGTCGCCCTCGCGCAGTTCCAACTCGGCGCCCACCTCGGCGGCACGGGCTCGCGCCCGCTCGAGCATCGCCGGCGACGAGTCGATGCCGAGGACGAAGCGGCCGGTCGCCAGGGCAACGGGGATCGCGACCCGCCCTGTCCCGACAGCCAGCTCGACGAGCGGCCCCTCCGCCTTTCGCGCCAGCTCGACGTAGAAGGGGATGTCGGCGGTCATGTTCGCCGCCCAGTCCTCGTAGCGCGTCGCGAACGACTCGTCCCAGCTCAGCACCGTGTCACGTCGCAGGCGGAGCGGGTAGGTGGTCGGTTCCTCGAACAGCCGCTGGCCTGAGCCGACCGCGATGGGATGGACCAAGAGGGCGCAGCGTACGGCACTTCGGGGCGCGGTTGATGAAATGGGCGAACGGCTCCTCCGGTGGCTGTCCCGGCCAGTACGACGACCACTCGTCGTACAGCTTCCGGCCCATGAGGAACGCGGTACTGCTCGCCACTCCCTGGTCGACGATGGCGCCCATCTCGTCGTCGAAGTACGGGAAGTGCCACTCGCGCGGCGACTCGACGACGCCGTCGAGGGAAGATGAAGAAGCTCGACACGATCCTGCCCATGCTGCTCCTCCCCGGGGTGTCCGACGGTCGTCAACGCAGACCGTGTGGGTCACCGGGAATCATCGTCGTGCACCATGCTGTCGCGTCAGGCGACCGGAGGATGACGCGTCCACCGCGGCGAGCTCGATCGCTCGCGCCTGGTCATGGACCAGTCGTCGTGGAGACGTCCTGGTGCGGGTGGGTGTCGTGGTCGGGGTGGGCGCGGTCGGGTGGTCCGGTGGTGTGCGGCCGGCCGGCTCGGCGGCGGCGGGGGTGGTCGGTGAGGCGGTGCAGCCGGGCCCGGACCAGGGCGGTGAGGTCGGGGGCGGGCACCGGCAGCTCGCCGAGCGGGGGCAGCGGGGTGGTGGTGTAGGTCCGGCCGAGCGGGCTGGTCTGGGTCAGCGCCCCGCTCTCACCGTGCAGCCGGTGGCACCAGGCGCCGCAGGTCTTCGCGTCGTGGTGCGGCTGATGCAGGGGCAGGTTGTTGCCCGCCCCGGTCGGCCCGTGCGGCCACGGGATGTCGTGGTCGATCTGCAGGCCGTGGCGGGCGGTGCAGCCGCGGGCGGCGCACACCCCGCCGGCGCGGGCCAGCACGAACTCGCGCACCGCGGCCGTCGGCCGGTAGGAGCGGATCGGCGCGGTGATCAGGTGCCCGTCGACCGGGTCGGTCAGCAGCCGCCGCCAGGTGGACGCCGCCGCGGCCAGCTGGCGGGCCACCGAGGCCGGCACGGGGCCGAGGCCGGTCAGCTCGCCGGGGGCGTCGTCCAGGCCGAGCAGGGTGGGCAGGGACAGGGTGATCTGCGCGGT
>DATHUJ010000125.1:0-21609 GCA_035462375.1 Jiangellales bacterium | reverse complement strand
CCCGAGATCGCCTCGGTCGGGCTGACCGAGGCCCAGGCGCAGGAACGGCTCGGCGAGGACAAGGTCGAGTCCCTCACGTACGACCTCGGTGGCAACGGCAAGAGCCAGATCCTCAAGACCCAGGGTTTCGTCAAGCTCGTCCGCGAGAAGGACGGCCCCGTGCTGGGCGTGCACATGGTGGGCAGCCGGGTCGGCGAGCTAGTTGGCGAGGCTCAGCTCATCTACAACTGGGAGGCGCTGCCCGACGAGGTCGCACAGCTCGTCCACGCGCACCCCACTCAGGACGAGGCGCTGGGCGAGGCCCACCTCGCGCTCGCCGGCAAGGCCCTGCACGCTCACGGCTGACCATCCCTACGACGCGGCTGGATCCCACCCGGACCACGAGAGGACAACCGATGGCGACCTCCGTCACCCTGCCCGCACTCGGCGAGAGTGTCACCG
Source organism: Jiangellales bacterium (assembly GCA_035462375.1). GTDB lineage: Bacteria > Actinomycetota > Actinomycetes > Jiangellales > Jiangellaceae > DASTQL01. The sequence continues at coordinate 21,168 of DATHUJ010000125.1, read as the reverse complement.
AGGGCACCGTGACCCGTTGGCTCAAGCAGCCGGGCGAGGAGGTCGCCGTCGACGAGCCCCTGCTGGAGGTCTCCACCGACAAGGTCGACACCGAGATCCCCTCCCCCGCCGCCGGCGTCCTGCTCGAGATCAAGGTCGGCGAGGACGAGACGGTCGAGGTCGGGACCGAGCTCGCGCTCATCGGCGACCCGTCCGAGGGTGACGGCGACGCGGGGGGTGATGGCGGCGAGCAGGCCGAGTCCGGCGAGCAGGGCGGTCAGGACGAGCAGGGTGGTCAGGACGAGCAGGGCGGTCAGGACGAGCAGGCCGCTGAGGACGAGCAGGGCGCTGAGGACCTGCAGGGCGCTGAGGACGAGCAGGGCGGCGAGGCGGCGCAGGAGCAGCCGCAGGAAGCGCAGCCCGAGCCGGAGGAGCAGCCCGCGCCGAAGCCGGCCGGCGGCGGGAGTGGCGGGGGCGGGACCCCGGTGACCCTCCCGGCCCTGGGCGAGAGCGTGACCGAGGGGACCGTGACCCGGTGGCTGAAGTCCGTCGGCGACGAGGTCGCCGTCGACGAACCGCTGCTGGAGGTCTCCACCGACAAGGTCGACACCGAGATCCCCTCGCCCGCCGCGGGCGTCCTGATCGAGATCAAGGTCGGCGAGGACGAGACGGTCGAGGTCGGGACCGAGCTGGCCGTGATCGGGCAGCCGGGCGAGCAACCGGCGGAGCGGCCCCAGGAGGCGGCCGAACCCTCGGCGACCCCGGAGAAGGCCGCCGCGGAGGCCGACACGCCGCTCGAGGCCGAGGCCCGCGAGCACGCGGCGGCAGAGGCCCAGTCCGAGGCCAAGACGGAGCAGAAGCCTGCGGCGTCGGCCGGCCAGGCACCGGCCCCGGCCGAGCAGGCGGCACCTGCCCAGCAGCAGGAGGTCCGGGAGCAGCAGACCCGCGAGGAGCGCGCACCGGCCCCGGCCCGGGTGGGCAGCGAGGACGGCGAGACCTCGCAGTACGTCACCCCGCTGGTCCGCCGGCTGGCCGCCGAGCACGGCGTGGACCTGTCCTCGGTCGAGGGTACGGGGGTCGGTGGTCGGATCCGCAAGCAGGACGTCCTGGCCGCCGCCGAGGCGGCGCGGCAGCCGGCCCAGCCGGAGGCGGCACCCGCGCCGGCCGAGCAGCCTGCTCCCGCAAAGGCACCGGCGCCGGCACCAGCACCGGCGTCCCCGCTCCGCGGCAAGACCGAGAAGCTCTCGCGGCTGCGAGCCACGATCGCCCGCCGGATGGTCGAGTCGCTGCAGGTCTCGGCGCAGCTCACGACCGTCGTCGAGGTGGACGTCACCGCCATCACCCGGCTGCGCCAGCGGGCCAAGCGCGACTTCGAGTCGCGTGAAGGCGTCAAGCTGTCCTTCCTCCCGTTCTTCGCCAAGGCCTCGCTGGAGGCGCTCAAGGCGCACCCCAAGCTGAACGCGACGCTCGACACCGAGACCGGCGAGGTCACCTACTTCGACGCCGAGCACCTGGGCGTCGCGGTCGACACCGAGCGTGGCCTGCTCGTCCCCGTGATCCGTGACGCGGGCGACCTCAACATCGGCGGGCTGGCGCGCAAGATCGCCGACCTCGCGGAGCGCACCCGCAACAACAAGATCGGACCGGACGACCTCTCCGGCGGCACCTTCACGCTCACCAACACCGGGAGCCGCGGGGCGCTCTTCGACACGCCGATCATCAACCAGCCGCAGGTCGGGATCATCGGCACCGGTGCCGTGGTCAAGCGCCCGGTCGTCGTCACCGACGCCGACGGCGCGGACAGCATAGCCATCCGGTCGATGGTCTACCTCGCGTTGACCTACGACCACCGGCTCGTCGACGGGGCCGACGCGGCTCGCTTCCTCACGGCGGTCAAGCAGCGTCTCGAGGGCGGGCAGTTCGAGGCGGACCTGGGGCTCTGACCGGCCCCCCACCCCCCGCCGGTGATCATGGAAGGATCGCCCTGGCGCCCAGCCCCTGAGGGCGATGCTTCCATGATCACCGCCGGGGGTGGGGGGTCGGCGGCGGCGGCTCGATGGGGCCGCGGCGGATGGAGGGGGGCCGCGGAGCTGGAGGCATCGGGCCGATCGTGGAGGAGCTGAGCACCTTGGGCGGTCCGTCCGCCGACGTGCCGATCGAGCGGGTACGGGGGACCATGGGTGCATGCGGATCGTCGTCGCGGGGGCCAGCGGGCTGATCGGCACGGCCCTGCGCGAGTCGCTGACGGCCGACGGCCACGAGGTCCTGCGGATGGTCCGCCGGGAGTCGCGCGGGCCCGACGAAGTCCCCTGGGATCCGACCCGGGGCGAGATCGACGCCGAGGCGCTCAAGGGCGCCGACGGGGTCGTCAACGTGGCCGGCGCCGGGCTCGGCGACCGCCGGTGGACCGATGAGTACAAGCAGGTCATCCGCGACAGCCGGATCGACTCGACGCGGCTGCTCGCCGAGACCCTGGCCGCCATCGACCCCCGCCCGCCGGTCCTCGTCAACGCCTCCGGCTCGGGGGTCTACGGGCCCGACCGCGGCGACGAGGTCCTCGACGAGTCCTCCGCCACCGGCACCGGCTTCCTGGCCGACCTGGTGCTCGACTGGGAGTCCGCCACCGCACCGGCCCAGTCCGCCGGAGTCCGGGTCTGCACCCTCCGTACCGGTCTGGTGATGACCAGGCGCGGCGGCGCGCTCCAGCGGCAGCTGCCCTTCTTCAAGCTCGGGATCGGCGGACCGCTGGGCAGCGGCAGGCAGTGGTGGAGCCACGTCTCGCTGATCGACACGGTCCGGGCCATCCGCTTCCTGCTCGAGTGCGAGACGTGCTCGGGCCCCTACGACGTGAGCGCTCCCGAACCGGCGACCAATGCCGAGTTCACCCGGGTGCTCGGGCGCGCGCTGGGCCGGCCGGCGCTGCTGCCCGTCCCGCCGATCGCGCTGCGGATCTATCTGGGCGAGTTCGCGCAGGACGTCCTGGGCAGCCTGCGGGTGCTCCCCACGCGGCTGCTCGACGCGGGCTTCACCTTCCAGCACCCGGACGCCGAGTCGGTCGTCTACGCCGCGCTCTGATCCGCTCCATCCGCCCGGAACGAACGATCGGTCAGCCCTGGCTGGCGATCTGGATGAGGTTGCCGCACGTGTCGTCGAGCACGGCAGTGGTCACGGGCCCCATCGCGGTGGGCGGCTGGGTGAAGGTCACTCCGAGCGAGCTGAGCCGCTGGTACTCCTCGTCCACGTCGTCGACGGCGAAGGACGTCCAGGGGATGCCGTCGGCCACGACGGCCTCCTTGCACGGCTTGGCGGCCGGGTGGCCGTCGGGTTCGAGCAGCAGCTCGGTCCCCTCGGGGTCCTCGGGTGACACCACGGTCAGCCAGCGGTGCTCGCCAAGCGGGATGTCGTTCTTCTTCACGAAGCCGAGCACGTCGGTGTAGAAACGCAGCGCCTTGTCCTGGTCGTCGACCCACACGCTGGTGACGGTGATCCTCATCCTGGCTCCTCCGCGATCGGCCACCGCTCGACGACCTCCCGCAACGGGGACGTGTCGAGGTGGTGGAACTTGTACCTACCTTCACGTCTGGTCCTGACCAGGCCGGCGCTCTCGAGGACGTCGAGGTGCTGCGAGACGGCCTGGCGCGACGAGCCCAACCCGTGCCGCGACGTCAGCCGGGTGCACAGCTCGAAGAGCGTCTGGCCGTCGCGCTCGCTCAGCTCGTCGAGGATGGCCCGCCTGGTCGGGTCGGCGAGTGCCTTGTACACGTCGCCCACGAGGGACGACAATAGGCAAGCGTTTACTTGCCTGTCAAGCGTCCGGCCGTCGAGGCCGGCATCAACCGAAGCGCCAGGACGTCCCGTCCGCCGACGGCAGCATCTCCGCCTCCCAGCTCTCCCGCGGCAGGCCGGGCTGCTCGCCCACGACCTCGCGGTCGCTGTCGATCAGGTCGTACGGGGGCAGCTCGTCGGTGACCAGCAGCGCCACCCGCGCCCCCGTCTGGTCGACAATCTCCGTCGACAGCACGGTGAAGGCGATGTCGGCCGGACGCACGCCCGCCTCGGCGTAGTCCCGGATCAGCTCCACGTCCGCAGCCAGGCCGGTGCTCCCCGGCACGTAGACCTCGCACAGCAACGACGGGTCGAGCGACTCGAAGGCGACCGACCGCTGCGCGTAGAGCTCCTGCAGCACCGGTGTCCAGTCCTCGACTGCCGGGGGTGCCTCCCCCGGTGCCGGCACCGGCCCGCCGCAGACCTCCTCCGCGGCCTGCGCGCTGTCGGCCGCCGTCGGCTGCGGCGAGGGCGGAGGGAGCGGCGGCGGTCCCTCGGGCTCCGTGTTGCCGGCCCACTGCAGGCCGACCAGGACGGCGCCGACGAGGATCACCGGCACGGCCAGCAGCAGGGCCAACCGGCCGATGTCGACGCGACTGAACCGCCGGCGCGGCTCCGCCGGCTCCGCGGGGGCTCGCCGGCCGCGCCGATCGGGCGGCTCCCCGCCTCCCCCCGCCCCGTCCGACCTGCGGGCCCGGCGGCTGGTACGCGCCGGGTCGCCCGCCGGGGGCTCGTCCGAGGCCGGGGCGAACGGTGGAGCCTGCGGGGCCTGGTCCCGTAACGGGAGCACAGCCTGCTCCTCCTCCACGGGAGCGGATGGCGGCCATGCCGGTACGGGGGGCGGCGGCGGCTCCGCCCGTACGGGTGGCGGCGGCTCAACGCGAGGCGGCGGCTCCGCCCGTACCGGGAGTGGCGGCGGCTCAACGCGAGGCGGCGGCTCCGCCCGTACCGGAGGTGGCGGCTCAACGCGAGGCGGGGGCTCCGCCCGTACCGGAGGTGGCGGCTCGACGCGAGGCGGGGGCTCCGCCCGTACCGGGGGTGGCGGCTCGACGCGAGCGCGCGGCGGCTCCGCAGGGGGAGGCGGCTCCGCCCGTACGGGGGGTGGCGGCTCGACGCGAGCGCGCGGCGGCTCCGCAGGGGGCGGCGGCTCTGCCCGTACGGGGAAGGGCGCGGGCGGGGGAACGGGCGGCTCCCGCCGCTTCGGCAGTGGCGGCAGGTCCGGAGACCCCGACCGGGACGGGAGGTCTGACCGGGGGGCACGCGACTCGTCGACGCCCGGCAGGGTGGCGGTCGAGGGGTCGTCGACCGGCTCGGATGACGACTCGCGGTGGGTGGTCCGTCGGCCGTGGCGGCTGACGCCGGTGCGGGGCTCAGGGGTGGGTGGCGGGGAGGCGTCGGGTGGTGCGGCGGCGGCGGACCCCGCCACCCCTGCTGCCGCGCCGGCGGCGGCGGCCGTAGGCCCGGTACGGCGACGCCGGCGCCCTCCCCTTGGGCCGGGAGCCGCGGGCTCGTCGGCAGCTGCGGAGCGGGAGCGGCGGGCGCCGTGACGAGCCCGGTGGGTCCCGTCGGCGTCCGCAGGACCCGGCTCGGCGGGCGGGCCCCCGTCGTGCTGACGGGCGGGCACGAGCACGATCGCCTCGGGGGCGGCCATCGCGAAGAGCGTCGAGGCCAGCGTGGCTGCCGTAGGGCGGCGGTGGGGATCATGGTCGAGCGCCCGGCCGAGTGCCCCGGCCGTCGCCGGTGCGATTCCGGGGAGGCTGAACGGTCGGGTGGGGAGACGGCCGGTCAGCGCGAGGACCGCGACGGTCGCCAGGCCGTAGGCGTCGGCGGCGGGTCCGGGGGCGTGCCCGGCGACCACCTCCGGCGCCGCGTAGCCGGCGGTCGTGCCGACCTCGTCCGGCTGCTCACCGGCTATCCGGGCGACGCCGAGGTCGGCCAGCAGGGGTAGGCCCTCGGCGGTGAGCAGGATGTTGGAGGGTGTCACGTCGCCGTGCACCAGGCCGCGCTGGTGGACACTGGCCAGGGCCTGGGCAACCGGGGCGCAGGCCGTGACGACCTCCCCCGGTTCGAGCACTCCGCGGGCCCGGACGAGCCGCCCGAGGTCGCCGCCCTCGGCCAGCGGGAGGACCAGCACCAGTGCGCTGCCGACCTCGACGAGCTCGAGGATGCGCAGCACGTGCGGGTGGTCCACCGCGGCGAGCAGGGCGGCCTCGCGCCGCGCGGCTTCGCCCGCACCGGGGGTCCGGGGGTGGAGGACCTTGAGTGCCACCCGCTCACCGGTGATGCGCCGCCGACCGGCCCACACCTCGGCGTCGCCACCCTGGCCGAGAGCGCGCTCGACCGTGTAGCCGGGCACACGGGGTGCACCGACAGGTGGCCGGGGATCCATCCGACCATCGTCGCAAACCCGGGACCCCGACGCCGAACCGGTGGGTTCCCCCTGGGGATGGTCGCCGCCGGGGAGTGGCCCCTCGGCGCTCGGGTACGGTGCCCGCACCGCCGACGCCGATGACGTGCCGGCAGGACCTCGCCGGCGGAAGGAGTGCCGTGCCGCAGCTGCCCGAGCGCGCGGACGTCGTGGTGGTGGGGGCCGGGTTGGCCGGTCTCGCGACCGCCCGCCGGCTGGTCGAGGCCGGGCTGGACGTCGTTGTCCTGGAGGCCGGTGACGCCGTCGGCGGTCGCGTGCGTACGGACGTCGTGGACGGCCTCCGGCTGGACCGCGGTTTCCAGGTGCTGAACCCCTCCTACCCGGTGCTCCCGCGCGTCCTGGACCTGGCGGGGCTGGACCTGCGGCCTTTCATCGCCGGCGTGAGCGTGGCGCTGGGCCGCCGCCACCGCCTGCTCGCGGACCCGCGCCGGCACCCGCGCGAGGCCTTCGGCGGAGCCCTGTCGATCGTGACCGGCCCGGTCGCGAAGGCCCGGCTGGCGCTCCTGGCCACCGCCGCGGCGACGCTGCCGGTGGAGCGGATCCTCGAGGAGCCGGACCGGACGACGGCCGAGGAGCTGCGGCGGGCCCGGCTGCCGGAGAGCCTGGTGGAACGGGTGCTGCGGCCCTTCCTGGCCGGCGTCTTCCTGGAACCGGACCTCACGACGTCGAGCCGGTACTTCCAGCTCGTGCTGCGGTCCTTCGTGCTCGGGACCCCTGGGGTTCCGGCGCTGGGCATCCAGGCGCTACCGGCCGCGATCGCGGCTCCACTGCCCGAGGGCTGCGTGCACCTGGGTTGCCGCGTCGACGCCGTGTCGACCGCCGGAGCCGTGACCAGCAAGGGCGACATCGGGGCCCGCGCCGTCGTCGTCGCGACCGACCCGGTCGGCGCGGCCGCGCTGCTGCCGGGCCTCGACGTGCCGCGGATGCACTCCGTGACGACGTGGTACCACGTGGCAGACACCCCGCCCTCCACCCTGCTGGGAGGCCGTGCCGTCATCACCGTCGACGGCCAGGCACGCGGACCGCTGGTCAACAGCGTGGTGCTGACCGCCGCAGCGCCCACCTACGCCACCCGCGGGCGCACGCTGGTCTCGTCGTCGGCCCTCGGGGTGCACGGCGCCGCCACCACCGACCGAGCGGTGCTGGCGCACCTCCAGATCCTGTACGGGGTGGACACGCGCCGCTGGCAGCTCGTGGCGCGCTACCCGATCGCCGAGGCCCTACCGGCCATGCCGCCCCCGCTCGACGTGCGCCGGCCGGTCCGGCTGCGGGACGGGTTGTACGTGGCGGGTGACCACCGGGACACCTCGTCCGTCCAGGGGGCCCTGGTCAGTGGGCGTCGGGCCGCCACGGCAGTGCTGGCGGACCTGGCGACGCACGGGGCGGCCCGACCGACTCGGTGAGCCTGGGCGCCCGGGTTTCACCGGGATGGCTGAGGTTCTCATGATCGGGTACGGCCTGGCGATCTTGATGCGTTGCTGCACCCACCGTCACGGCAACGCCTCAAGATCCGCCGCGGGCCGGGCGATCATGCGACGTCAGGGCACCGCGACGGGCTCCTGCTCGTCGGATGGAGGCGCTGCCACCGGAGCCGGTTCGCGCGCCAGCCGGCTGGGCCACCAGAACTTCGGCCCGATGTCGAAGGCCAGGGCGGGGACGAGCAACGACCGCACGACCAGCGTGTCGAGCAGCACCCCGAACGCCACGAGGAAGGCGATCTGGGCCAGGAAGAGGATCGGCAGCACCGCGAGCGCCGAGAAGGTCGCCGCCAGCACGATGCCCGCGCTGGTGATGACCCCGCCGGTGACCGCGAGCCCCTTGAGGATGCCGGGTCGGGTGCCCCGCTTGACCGTCTCCTCCCGGACCCGGGTGGTCAGGAAGATCGAGTAGTCGATGCCCAGGGCGACGAGGAACACGAAGGCATAGAGCGGGACCGCCGGGTCCGAGCCGGGCCAGTCGAGCACCTCGTTGAAGACGATCGCGGCCGCGCCGATCGTGGCGGCGAAGGACAGCACGTTGGCCACGAGCAGCACCAGTGGCGCCACGAGCGACCGCAGCAGCAGCGCCAGCACCACGAAGATCGTGGCCAGGACGATCGGGATGATCACTCGCAGGTCGCGCTGTGCGGTGTCCGACGTGTCGAGCTGGAGGGCGGTCTGCCCGCCCACCAGCACGTCGCTGCTCACCGCGTCGAGGTCCGCCCTCAGGCGCCGGACGGTCTCCTCCGCCGCCTCGCTGTCGGCCTGGTCGACCAGGGTGGCGTTGACCAACACCTCGCCCTCGACGACGAGGGGCTCCGCGTCGGGTCCCGGGACCCCGGCCACCTGGGGACCCGCCTCGGCCACCCCCTGGTCTGCGGTGACGACCTCCAGCACGGCGGACAGGTCCGACTCCGGCGCGACGATCTGGGTCGGGCTCCCCGATCCGGCGGGGAAGTGCCGGGCCAGCGCCTCCTGTCCCTCCACGGACTCCACGCTGGTGAGGAAGAAGTCGGTCTGCGACACGCCGTCGGCCTTGAAGGCGGGCAGGAAGGCGGCCAGGGCGCCGAGGCCGATTGCGGTGACGATCCAGACCAGCCGGGCGCGCCGTCCCACCAGCCGGGCGACCGCCGCCCAGATCCCCCGGACGTCGCTGTGCTCCGACCCGTACGCGGGGCGGAACGGCCAGAAGGCGACGCGCCCGAGCAGCACGAGGGCGGCGGGGAGGAAGGTCAGCGCGGCGAGCATCGAGAAGGCGATCCCGATCGAGGCCACCGGGCCGAGCCCGCGGTTGGAGTTGAGCTCGGAGAAGAGCAGGGCCAGCAGGCCGAGGATCACCGTGATGCCGGAGGCGAGGATGGGCTCGATGGCACCCCGCAGGGCCTTGCGGATCGCGGTGAAGCGGGAGGCGTGGTCGCGCAGCTCCTCGCGGTAGCGCGCCACGAGCAGCAGCGCGTAGTCGGTCGCCGCGCCCACGACGAGGATGAAGAGGATGCCCTGGCTCTGCCCGTTCAGCGTGAGCACGTCGGCGTCGGCGAGGGCGTAGACGGTCGCCGACGCGGCGCCGAGAGCCAGCAGCGCGTTGAACAGGACGACGAACGGCAGGATCGGACTGCGGTAGACCACGAGCAGGATCACCAGGACGACCGACAGCGCGACGACCAGCAGCAGGCCGTCGATCTCGCCGAAGGCCTCGGTGAAGTCCGCCAGCACCCCCGCCGGGCCGGTCACGTAGACGTCGGCCCCGGCCGTGTCGCCCACCAGGGCGCGGATCTCCTCCACCCAGGTCGCCAGGGTCTCCCCTCCGTCGGCGTCGAGCGGCACGACGACCTGCACCGCTCGGCCGTCCTCGGCCGGGATCGGCGGGCTCGGCGCCCCCACCACACCCGACACGTCCGCCAGCTCGCCGGTCTCCGCTGCGACCTCACCCAGCTGGGCGTCGGTGACCGGCTCGTCGAACTCCCAGACGACGACCGCCGGCAGCAGCTCCTGCTCGGTGAAGCCCGCGGCGATCTCGTTGACCCGGGTGGACTCGGCGCTGGTGGGGAGGAAGGAGGCGTTGTCGTTGCTCTGGACCTCCGAGAGCTTGCCGGCGAAGGAGCCGAGCGGGCCGCCGACAGCCAGCCACACGAGCACGATCGCGGCAGGGAGGGCCCACCGCAGGACCCGCCGGGTGCGGCTCGGTGCTGCGTGGGAGGGCTCGGCGGTCGGCATCGGTGCTCCAGCGGTCGTTGTCCGGTACGACAGTCAGCGTACTGAGCATTATCGTGGGGCCGCATGGCGGACCCCGCAAACCGGAGGCCGGACCGGGAGGACCTCACCACCTGGCCCACCGGCCGCCTGCTGTCGACGGCCGCGCGGCTGGTCGAGCACGCGTGGTTCGACCGCCTGGCCGAGCACGGCCTGAGCCACGCCGGTCTCATGGTGCTCCACGAACTGGCCGAGCGCCCGCTCTCCCAGCGAGAACTCTCCCAGCGGTGCCAGGTGACCGAGCAGACCATGAGCCGCACGCTGGACCGGCTCGAGCGCGCCGGGCACGTCCGGCGCGGCCGCGACCCGCGGGACCGGCGCCGCACGCTCGTGGACCGGACGCCCGGCGGCGCCGAGACCTGGCGGCTGATCGTGCACAGCGACGCCGCCGAGCGCGACATCCTCACCGCCGTCGTCGACCCCACCGACCTGCGCGAGGACCTGATCCGCATCGTCGAGGCCCTCGGGGACCGCCCCGATCGGTCCCCGGAGCACCATCCACCCCCGGCGTAGGGTGGCGGGCGTGAGCGGCACCCCCCTGACGCGGCTCCTCGGGCTGGCCCCCGACCTGGTCCCGTACGAGCGCGCTTGGGCCGAGCAGCGGCGGCTGCACGCGGCCCGAGTGGCCGGCGAGGCGCCGGACACCGTCCTGCTGCTCGAGCACGGGGCCGTCTACACGGCCGGCAAGCGCACGGAGCCGCACGAGCGGCCCGCCACGGGCGATGGCACCGGAACCCCCGTCCTCGACGTCGACCGTGGCGGCAAGATCACCTGGCACGGCCCCGGGCAGCTGGTGGGCTACCCGATCCTGCGCCTCCCGGACCCGGTCGACGTCGTGGCCTACGTACGGCGGTTGGAGCAGGTCCTCATCGACGCCTGCCGTGACCTGGGCCTCGCCACCACGAGGGTCCAGGGCCGCAGCGGCGTCTGGGTGCCGGCCGACGGACGGGGACCGGACCGCAAGGTCGCCGCCGTCGGCATCCGGGTTGCCCAGGGCGTGACCATGCACGGCTTCGCACTCAACTGCGACTGCGACCTGGCCGTCTTCGACGCCATCGTGCCCTGCGGCATCGTCGACGCCGGGGTGACCTCGCTGACCGCAGAGCTCGGCCGCCCGGTGACGGTCCCCGAGGCCCTGACCCCGGTCCGGCACCACCTGGCCGCGCTGCTCCCCGCCGCCACTCCGGCCTGACCCGACGTACCCTGACCAGCGTGACTGTCGCTCCCGAAGGCCGCCGCCTCCTCCGGCTCGAGGTCCGCAACGCCGCGGTGCCGATCGAGCGGAAGCCGCCGTGGATCAGGACGACCGCGCGGATGGGCCCGGAGTACCGGCAGCTGCAGAGCCTGGTCAAGGAGGAGGGCCTGCACACGGTGTGCCAGGAGGCCGGCTGCCCCAACATCTTCGAGTGCTGGGAGGACCGGGAGGCCACGTTCCTCATCGGCGGCGAGCAGTGCACCCGACGCTGCGACTTCTGCCAGATCGACACCGGCAAGCCGGCCGACCTGGACCGCGACGAGCCGCGGCGGGTCGCCCATTCGGTGCGCACCATGGGCCTGCGCTACGCCACCGTGACGGGGGTCGCCCGCGACGACCTCGAGGACGAGGGCGCCTGGCTCTACGCCGAGACGATCCGCCAGATCCACGAGCTCAACCCCGGGACGGGCGTGGAGATCCTCGTCCCCGACTTCTCCGGCAAGCCCGAGCTGCTGCAGCAGGTGTTCGACGCCGAGCCCGAGGTCTTCGCCCACAACGTCGAGACGGTGCCGAGGATCTTCAAGCGGATCCGCCCGGCCTTCCGGTACGACCGGTCGCTCGACGTGCTCACCCTGGGCCGCCGCGCCGGCCTGGTCACCAAGTCCAACCTCATCCTCGGTCTGGGTGAGGCGCGCGAGGAGGTCTCGCAGGCGCTGCGCGACCTGCACGACGCCGGCACGGACCTGGTGACCATCACCCAGTACCTCCGGCCCTCCCCCCGCCACCACCCGGTGGAGCGGTGGGTGCACCCGGACGAGTTCGTGGAGCTCGCCGCCGAGGCCGAGGAGATCGGCTTCGCCGGCGTCCTCTCCGGTCCGCTGGTCCGCTCCTCCTACCGCGCCGGCCGGCTCTACCGGCAGGCCCTCGACGCCCGCGTGCCCGCCGGCGGGAGCGCCGCCGGCTGATCGTGTCCACCCTCCGCTCCCTCGCGTCCACGGGAGTGGTGGGCGACATCCGCCGCACCGCGCGGGAGACACCGCTGGAGCGCGAGCGCCACGCCGACCTGCTGCGCGCCATCGCCATCGGTGCCGTCGTGCTCGGGCACTGGCTGGTCGTCCTCGTCACGTACGACGACGAGCGGGGGCTGGACGGCCGCAGCGCCCTCGGGGTCGTGGGGTGGGCCGACCCGGTGACCTGGCTCTTCCAGGTCATGCCGGTCTTCTTCCTGGTGGGGGGCTACGCCAACGCCGCCTCCTGGCGGTCGTCCCGCCGCCGCGGCGACACGACGGCCGACTGGCTGCTCGGCCGGTGCCGCCGCCTGCTTCGCCCGACCACCGTGTTCCTCGCCGTGGTCGCCGCGGTCGCGGTGGTCGCCCGTACGGCGGGGATGGATCCCGAGCTCGTCGGGACGGCGGCGTGGTTGGCGGCCCTCCCACTGTGGTTCCTCGTCGTCTACCTGGTCGCAGTGGGGCTGACCCCCGTCATGCACGCGCTGCACGAGCGGGTCGGGCTGGCCGTGCCGGCCGTGCTGACCGCGCTCGTCGGGCTGGGCGACCTGGCCCGGCTGGGCCTCGAGGTCCCGTACGTGGGGGAGGCCAACTACCTGCTCGCCTGGCTGGCCATCCACCAGGTCGGCTTCGCGTGGCAGGACGGGCGGCTGCCGACCCGGCCCGCGGTGGCCGCGCCCATCGCGATCACCGGGGTTGTGGCCGTCGTCGGGCTCACCGTCTTCGGGCCGTACCCGCTCAGCATGGTCGCCGTCCCCGGCGAGGAGGTGCAGAACACCGCGCCCCCCACGCTCGCCCTGATGGCGCTGGCGCTGGCCCAGCTCGGGCTGGTGCTGCTGCTGCGGGCGCCGGCGGACCGCTGGCTGGCCCGGAGCCACCGCGCCTGGACCGCGGTCGTCGCGGTCAACGCCGTCGTCCTCACCATCTTCCTCTGGCACATGGCGGCAGTCGTCGTCGCCGCGGCTCTCCTGGTACCGACCGGGCTCGTGCCGCAGCCGACGCCGGGGTCCGCCGAGTGGCTGCTGTGGCGGGTCCCGTGGCTGGCCGTGCTGCTCGTGATCCTGGCCGTACTGGTCGCCGCGTTCGCCTGGGCCGAGCTCAGCGCCCGCGGCCGGGTGCCGCCCGGCGGGCCGGGGCGGGGCGCACTGACCCGGCTCGGCCTCGCCGCAACCGTCACGGGCCTGCTGTTCGTCGGGCTCTCGGGACGCGGCGACCACGGGCCCGGCGGGCTCCCGACGGAGGCCCTGCTCGGGTACGGGGTGGGAGCCGTGCTCCTCGCCCTGGCCGCCCGGCCGTCGCGACGCTGAGCCGGTCTGCGCGGCGCCTTCCACTCTTGACCCGCACGTCACCTGGACGAAACGCGAGCCGTGTTCGCTGCAGGGCGTACCCACGAGAGGAGGCGGCGATGGCCAGCATGGTCGGCATGGCCAGCATGGCCGGCATGGCCAACCCGATCGCGTCCGTCGCCCGTCGGGCCGACGCCGCCCTCCTCGGGCGGGCGCGCCTGAACGCGGCCTTCGCCCTCGCAGCCGACCGCCGCCGGGCCCGCGACTGGCGCGAGTCCCTCGCGGAGGTGGACGCCGTCGTCGCTGCCACGCTGCCCCGGCCCGCCTGAGCAGCCTGCCCGCCGCGATCATGATGCGTCCGCGTACCGATGAGCACGACAACGTCGGCGGACGCCCGGACCACCCGGCGATCACGATGCGCCCGGCCGGGCTGACCACCAGCGCAATCTCTCGTGAAACGGTCGTCCCTCCCGAGCCGCGGCAGAGGGTGAACACTGCGTGATCGACGGAGGAGGGTCGTCGCCGGCCGGCGCCGCCCCTTCCGTACCCTGTCGCCTATGGCACGCAAGGACGGCGGGGCGAAGCGCGGCGCGAAGGGGGCCGACGGCAAGAAGCCGGGCCGCATCGCCCAGTTGCGCCAGACGTACCAGATGGCCAGGCGGGTCGACCCCCGGATCGGCTGGATCACGCTGGGCACCATCCTCGCCGTCGCGGCCGTCATCGCGCTCCTCGGCCTGCTGCTGGGCACCTGGTGGGTCTGGCTGCTGCTGGGCCTGCCGATGGCGCTGCTCGCCGGAACGGTGGTCTTCGGCCGACGAGCCGAGCGGGCGGCGTACGCACAGATCGAGGGTCAGCCGGGAGCGGCTGCCGCGGCACTGGGAACCCTGCGCCGCGGGTGGACGGTGACGCCGGCCGTCGGGGTCAACAAGCACCAGGACGTGGTGCACCGGGTGACCGGTCGCCCGGGCGTCGTCCTCGTCGCCGAAGGCACCTCGCCCCAGCGGGTGGCCAACCTGCTGGCCCAGGAGAAGCGTCGCCACGCCCGGGTCGTCGGCGAGGTCCCCGTCCACGACATCGTCCTGGGCAAGGGCGAGGGCCAGGTGCCGCTGCAGAAGCTGCCCAAGCGGGTGATGAAGCTCCCGCGCACCCTGCGGCCGGCGGAGGTGTCCGAGCTCAACTTCCGGCTGCGGGCCATCGGCACCTCGACGCTGCCCATGCCCAAGGGACCGCTCCCCAAGAACATCCGCCTGCCCAAGGGCGGGCCGCAGATGCCGGGGCGCTGACCAGCCCCGTCACGGTCCGGCCTCGGGGCCGCCGAGCGCGGCCCACCGCGCCGCCACGGCCTCCCGGCCGGCCGCCGACAGGGCGCCCCACAGCCGTACGCGGGCCATGCCGCCGTCGGGGTAGACGTCCAGGCGCACGTGCGTGACCTCGGTGGTGGCCCGGAGCAGGAACCGGTGCCGGGTGTCGGGTTGCAGCCGCCGGCGGGGCAGCAGGTCGAGCCACGTCGACCCGTCCCCGACCCGTTCGTCGCGCCCGCGCAACGAGGCCCACCCGGGTGCGTTGCCCACGAAGCAGCTCGTGTCGAGCTCGGCGCTGCGCACGACACCGGGGCTGCTCAGCCGGATCTCGACGAAGTCGTTGCCACCGTCCCGCCGCCGCGCGGTCTCCCACCCCTCCCCCATCACCCGGGCCAGTCCGGGCGCGAGGAGGTTGCGGGGCGAGGAGTAGAACATGTCGCTGCACCCGACGACCTCGCCGCCGTTCTCCAGGGCAGCCAGGTCGAGGGGGCCCGCACCGAGCAGGCGGGGGTCTGGCACCGCGTCCCCGTGCACCCGCAGCCGCGCGACCCCGCCGTCCGGGTAGAGGCACAGCCGGACGTGCGAGGTGAGCCGCTCCCCGTCGACCGCGAAGGGGTTGCGGGTGTCGCCCTCCACCGGCGCGCGCCGCACGAGTGGGAACCACGCGGCGGCCAGCAGGTCCTCCGGCGAGGGGTAGCCGTCGACGAACGTCCCCTCGACGGACACCTCCGGCGGGTAGTTGCCGGTGAAGTACGCCGTGTCCACGACCACCCCCCGCACCACGCCGGGCACCCCCAGCCGGACGAGTGCCCAGTCGTGGCCCGGCTCGCGGCGGCGGCGCGTCTCCCACCCGTCGTACAGCTGGCCCTTGGGACCGAAGGTGTACGGGGTGAAGGCCGGGGCCTCGGGCCTGACCAGGCTCTCCCGGGGGGCGAAGAGCTCGTCGTTGGCGGCCACCACGCCGCCACCGACGGAGCGAGAGGCCAGGTCGACGAGGCGGGTGAAGTGCGGCAACGACGGGTCGTGGCCCTGGCCGGTCATGCGTCTCCTCTTCTCAGCAGCGTGCCGGCGGGTTCGGTCGGCCCCGGGACGCGTCCGCGCAGCCAGGTTCGGCGTACGGCGCCCGTGAGCTCGCGGCCGGCGTACGGCGTGACCGGGTGGCGGTGGTGCAGTCTGGCGGGGTCGACGACGACGGCTTCGTCCGGGGCGAAGGCGACGAGGTCGGCGTCGGCACCCACCGCGATCCGCCCCTTGCGTCGCAGGCCCGCCATGCGCGCGGGGTGCTCGGCCATCCACCTGACCACGTCGGCCACGTCGTGCCCGCGGGCCCGGGCCTCGGTCCAGACGACGGGCAAGCCCACCTGGAGCGAGGCGATCCCGCCCCAGGCGGCACCGAAGTCGCCGTCCGCCTGCCGCTTCAGCTCGGGGAGACAGGGTGAGTGGTCCGACACCACGCAGTCGACGTCGCCGGCCCGGAGCGCACGCCACAGCGCCGTACGGTTGGTGGCACCGCGGATCGGCGGGCAGCACTTGTACTCGGTCGCACCGGCGGGGACCGCCTCGGCGTCGAGGGCCAGGTAGTGCGGGCAGGTCTCGACCGTGACGCGGACGCCGTCACGGCGGGCCCGGCGGAGCAGTGGCAGCGCATCGGCGCTCGAGAGGTGGACGACGTGCACCCGGGCCCCGGTGCGGCGGGCCGCGTCGAGGACGTGCGCGATCGCCACGTCCTCCGCCTCGTGCGGCCGCGAGGCGAGGAAGTCGGCGTAGCCGGGACCGTGCGGCGGTGGGGCCGAGCCGACGACATCCGGGTCCTCCGCGTGCACGAGCACCAACCCGTCGAAGATGGCCACGACCGCCAGGTGCCGCTCGAGCTCGGCGAGGGACAGCGGCGGGAACTCCTCGACCCCGGAGTCGACCAGGAAGCACTTGAAGCCGAAGACCCCCGCCTCGTGCAACGGCTGTAGGTCGTCCGCGTTGCCGGGCACGGCCCCGCCCCAGAAGCCGACGTCGACGTGGCACTGCCCGCGCGCCACCCGTCGCTTGACCTCGAGCGCCGGCACGTCGACCGTCGGTGGCACGCTGTTGAGCGGCATGTCGAGGATCGTGGTCACGCCGCCGGTCAAGGCCGCGCGGGTGGCTGTCTCGAAGCCCTCCCAGTCGGTCCGCCCCGGCTCGTCGACGTGCACGTGGGTGTCGACCAGGCCGGGAAGCAGCACCTCGTCGTCGGCGAGCTCGACGACCTCGGCCGCGTCGAGGGGCGCCTCGGTCGCGTCGACGGCGGCGATCCGGCCGCCGGCCACGGCCACCGCGGCCGCGCGCACGCCGGCCGGCAGCACCGCGCGACCGGCGCGCACCACCAGGTCGTACGCGGGCACCGGCCGCACCTCCTGACGCGCTGGGGGCCCGGCGGGGGCCGGCCCCGGGGCCATCATGGCGTCCCCTCACGATGTGACAGGGGCATGGGCCAGGATGCACGGGACCGGTGTCCTCGTCCGACGGAAGGAGTGGTCCCGTGACCCCGACCCTGACCGTCGCCGAGCTCAACGCGCTGCCGGAGCAAGACGCCCGCACGCGGCTGGCCGGCTGCTGCGCCAGCCGGGCCTGGGCGGACGCCGTGGTGCGGGACCGGCCCTACCCCACCCGGGAGGTCCTGCTCTCCGCCGCGGCGGCCGCCTGCGCCCAGCTGTCGCCGGCGGACCTCGACGAGGCGCTGGCCGCCCACCCCCGGATCGGGGAGCGTGCGACCGGGGACGGCGACGCTGCCCGGTTGTCCCGCCACGAGCAGTCCGCCGTCACCCGGGCCGACTCCGCCGTACGGGAGGAGCTGCGCGCCGCCAACGCGGCCTACGAGGAGCGGTTCGACCGGGTCTTCCTCGTCCGGGCGGCCGGGCGCGGCCCGGAGGAGATCCTGGCCGAGCTGCGCCGCCGGCTGGGCAACGGTCCCGACGCCGAGCGCGCCGAGGTCGCGCGCGAGCTGGCCGAGATCACCAGGATCCGAATCGAAGGGCTGGTCACCGCATGAGCACCCTGTCCACCCACGTCCTGGATGCGGTCGCCGGGGTCCCCGCGAGCGGGGTGCGCGTGACCCTCGCCAGCCGCGACGGCGGCCGATGGGTAGACGTGCACGCGGCGAGCACCGACGACGACGGCCGGGTCGCCGACCTGGCCCCCGGAGGGCTGCCGCCCGGAGTGCACCGGCTGACCTTCGACACCGGGGCCTGGTCGTCCGCGGCGGGCCGCCCGTGCTTCTACCCGGAGGTTCCCGTGGTGTTCACGGTCGCGGAGGAGCGGCACCACCACGTGCCGCTGCTGCTCAGCCCCTACGCGTACTCGACCTACAGGGGGAGCTGACGCGCATGCCGCACGTCCTGGGCCACAACCAGTACGGCAAGGCGGGGACCCGCGTGGTTCGGGTCTACCGCGACCGGGAGCCGCACGAGCTCGTCGACTACGACGTCAGTGTGTCCCTGGTGGGCGACTTCGCCGACGTGCACGTCGAGGGCGACAACACCAAGTGCCTGACCACGGACGCGACCAGGAACACCGTCAACGCCTACGCGAAGGAGCACGGTGACGCGGCACGGCAGCCGGAGTCCTTCGGCCTCGCGCTCGCACGCCACTTCGTCGACGACGTGCCCCAGGTCTCGCGCGCCCGGGTCTCGGTGGAGGCCTACCCCTGGGTACGGCTGGACCACGCCGGCTCCCCGAGCCCGCACGCCTTCGCCCGGGCGGGGCAGCTCACCCGTACGGCGTCGATCACATGCGGCGAGGGCGGGGCGGTGTGGGTGGTCTCCGGCGTCGGCGACCTGATCCTGCTCAAGACGACCGACTCCGAGTTCCGCGGGTTCTACCGGGAGCGTTACACGACCCTCGAGCCCACGGCCGACCGCGTCATGGCCACGTCGGTGACGGCCCAGTGGTGGCACTCCGGTGACGTCGAGGACTGGGGCGGGGCGCACGAGGCCGGACGGGCGGCGCTGTGCGACGCCTTCGCCGGCTCGCGCAGCCACGCACTGCAACAGACGCTCTACGAGATGGGCTGCGCCGTACTCGACGTCGTCCCGAGCGCGGCCGAGGTCCGGCTGTCGCTGCCGAACCGGCACCACGTCGTGGTCGACCTCGAGCCCTTCGGGCTCGACAACCCCAACGAGGTCTTCCACGCGACCGACCGTCCGTACGGGCTGATCGAGGGGACCGTACGGCGGGAGGGGGCCGACGACCCTGGGCCGGCCTTCGACCCGGGGCTGGGCTGGTAGGTGCGGTGCGATCGGGTCGCCTGGGCTGTTGGGGCCGGCCGGTCAGCGCCGTCGCTGCTGCGTCAGCGCGGTCCGTGGACCACGACGGTGCCCGCGGCGAGGTCGTGGAGACCGCGCCCGTCGCCGACCTGCACCACCGCAGGGAGGACCAGCGCGATGAGGGCGGTCCGGGCGAAGCCGCGGACGAGACCCATCGGCTGCCGGTCCAGACGGAGCACCCGGAGCCTGAGCGCCCCCTGCCCGAGGCTGGCCCCGGTGAGCCCGGTGGCGAGCGATGTGAGCAGGTACCACACGACCAGCGGGAGCCAGACTCGGCTCGTCCCGGCCGACCACACCCCGGTCCCGGCCAGCACCAGGGCAACCAGGTTGGCGGCAGCCCAGTCGACGAGCAGGGCGAGCAGCCGCACGCCGAAGCCCGCGACGGACCCGGGTCCCTGCGCGGGCAGGCCGAGGTCCTGGCCGCGGTGGTACGGGGCGTCCCCGGCCGGCGGACTCGCGTCGCGCGTGCTCACCCGGCCAGGCTAGGCGGCGGTCGGCGGGCCCGCCCGGCCAGGTCACGCCCTGACAGGTGAGGCCCGGTCGTGGGAGAGTCGTGCCGGCTGGTGCGGGGCGCGTTACACCGCGGAAACATCGGTGACACGGACGGGAAACTGCCCCCTCCTACGGTCCTGCACCAACGGCCGGCAGCGGGTCATCGACGACCCACGTCCGGTCCCGAGCGTGTTCTCGCGACAGCCCGGCGCCACTGCCGGGCCAGGGAGGCTGGATGTTCACCAACCCCGACGAGCTGCTGAAGTACGTCAAGGACGAGGGCGTCGAGTTCATCGACGTGCGCTTCTGCGACCTCCCCGGCGTGATGCAGCACTTCAACGTGCCGGCCGGCGAGGTCGGCACCGACGCCATCGCCAACGGACTGATGTTCGACGGGTCGTCGATCCGCGGCTTCCAGGCGATCCACGAGTCGGACATGAAGCTGATCGCCGACCCGGCGACCGCGTTCGTCGACCCCTTCCGCACCGCCAAGACGCTCGCGCTGAACTTCTCGATCGTCGACCCCTTCACCGACGAGCCGTACAGCCGCGACCCGCGCAACGTGGCGGCCAAGGCCGAGGCGCACCTCAAGGCCACCGGCCTCGCCGACACCGCGTACTTCGGTCCGGAGGCGGAGTTCTACGTCTTCGACGACGTGCGCTTCGAGACCAAGCAGAACGCCGGCTACTACTACATCGACTCGATCGAGGGTGCGTGGAACAGCGGCCGCCAGGAGGAGGGCGGCAACCGGGGTTACAAGCCCCGCTACAAGGGAGGCTACTTCCCCGTCCCGCCGGTGGACCACTACGCCGACCTGCGCGACCAGATGAGCAAGACCCTTGGGTCGGTCGGCGTCGAGGTCGAGCGGGCGCACCACGAGGTGGGCACGGCCGGCCAGGCGGAGATCAACTATCGGTTCGACACGCTGACCCACTCCGCCGACAAGCTGATGCTCTTCAAGTACGTCATCAAGAACGTCGCCTGGGCGGCCGGCAAGACGGCGACCTTCATGCCCAAGCCGCTCTTCGGCGACAACGGCTCCGGCATGCACTGCCACCAGTCGCTGTGGAAGGACGGCTCGCCGCTCTTCTACGACGAGCTGGGCTACGCCGGGCTGTCGGACCTGGCCCGCTGGTACATCGGTGGGCTCCTCACCCACGCGCCGTCGCTGCTGGCCTTCACCAACCCGACGGTCAACTCCTACCACCGCCTGGTGCCGGGCTTCGAGGCGCCGGTCAACCTGGTCTACTCGCAGCGCAACCGCTCGGCGGCCGTCCGGATCCCGGTGACCGGCACGTCGCCCAAGGCCAAGCGGATCGAGTTCCGGGTGCCCGACCCCTCCTGCAACCCCTACCTCGCGTACTCCGCGATGCTCATGGCCGGCCTCGACGGGATCAAGAACAAGATCGAGCCGCCCGACCCGGTCGACAAGGACCTCTACGAGCTGCCGCCGGAGGAGCACGAGTCGATCAGCCAGGTCCCCGCCTCGCTGCCGGCCGTCCTCGACGCGCTCGAGGCCGACCACGAGTACCTGCTCGACGGCGATGTCTTCACCGCCGACCTGGTCGAGACCTGGGTCGACTGGAAGCGCGCCAACGAGGTCGACCCGATCCGTCTGCGCCCGCACCCGCA
>DATHUJ010000124.1:0-82804 GCA_035462375.1 Jiangellales bacterium | reverse complement strand
CGGAGAGCATCGCAAGCTCCTGGTTCAGGGACGCGGCGACTCCCGAGGGGACCTCCACGCCCGCGAGCGAGGTCTCGAGAGCCCGGTCCTCCGGGGCTCCACTGTCGAGCGAGCGGGCGAGCTGCTCGAGGTAGAACGGGTTCCCGCCGCTCTCCTCGTAGAGGACGGCCGCGCGCGAGCCGTCGACCGCGTCGCCGAGGAGATCACGAGCCTCGAGCTGCGTCAGCGCGTCGAGCTCGATGCGGATCAGCGCGCCCGTGCGGAGCGCGCGCTCGAGCGCGCGCGCGAGCCGGTCCGGCATCGGGTGCGGACGGAGTGCGAGCGTCATCAGCACGGCCGCGGCCGGCGGCCGGCGGAGCAGGGCCCCGAGGAGCTCGACGGACGCCGGGTCGGCCCAGTGGACGTCGTCGAGCACGAGGACGAGCGTCCGCCTCGCGGCGAGGTGCTCGAGCAGTGCGCGCACGGCCCGGTGCGTCCGGTACCGCTCGTGCTGGAGTGTGGGCTGGTCGGCGCCCGCGAGCGCGGTCAGCGAGGGGAACACGTGCGCGAGCTCCGTGCGCACGTCGGCGTCCAGGTCGGCGAGGAGGCCCGGGTCGAGCCCGCGCAGGTACTCGTCGAGCGCGTCCACGAACACGGAGAAGGGAAGGTCACGCTCGAGCTCGGACGCGGAGCCCGAGAGGACGAGTCGCCCTCCCCTGTCCGTGCGCGCCGCGAGCTCCGCGAGCAGCCGCGTCTTGCCGATCCCGGGCTCTCCGACGAGCTCGATGGCGACGCTCCGGCCCTCGTCCGCCCCGGCGAGCGCCCCGTCGAGCGCGCCGAGCTCCTCGGCACGTCCCACGAGGCGGTCGGCGAGCGGGCTCATCCTCTCGGGCGCAGGATAGATCGGGGTACGCAGATCCCGAAATCAGGGTCGGGATCAGGGTGGCGCCCCGATGTCGTGAGGGCGGTGCGCGGGCACGCTCGTCCCATGACCCGCTACCTGCTCCACCACCGCCACGAGCCGCACGAGTGCGGCGTGGTCTTCACCTCGTTCAAGGGGCACGAGAGCCCGCTCCGCCACCAGCCCACGCTCGCCTCGTGCCGCTCCGGCGGGCACGCGATCTGGTGGGCCGTGGAAGCAGACTCCGAGCCGGACGCACTCGCGCTGCTGCCCCACTACGTCGCCGAGCGCACGACCGTGTCGCGCGTGTGCGAGGTCGAGATCCCGTGAACGGGCTCTCGCCTCGGCGCGCCGGCTCGAAGGGAGGAGACATGAGCCCTGCGACCCCGTATGCCCGCGAGCTCGCCGAGCGCGAGAGCGACGGCCTCCACGTCGTCCTGCTCTGGCATCCGGACGAGAGCGCGCTGACCGTGGCCGTCGAGGACGCCCGCGCCGGAGACCGCTTCCGGCTCGCGGTCGCGCCTGACCGGGCCCTCGACGCCTTCTACCACCCGTTCGCCTATGCCGCATAGAGACGCTCACCCGACGGGGGTTGCGGTTCGTGACACCGAGCGACACGCGCGCCGCCGCTACCAGATCGCCCTCGCCGTCGCGGTCGAATCGCTTCGTCACGCCGAGCAGCGCTTCGACGAGTCCTCGGCCGCGATCGACGCTCACATCCAGAGGGCGCTCGCAGCCGCGGCCTCGCTCGCCGCCGTCGTGACCACCACCCTCGACCCCGAGCGCAACCAGGCGGACGCGGACCCCGTGACGCTCGCTCCCGCGTAGGCGATCCCGGCATGCACGACCACCCGTCAAACCGACGACAGCTCGAAGGAGGAACGACCATGTCCAGTACCGATCACCACGGTCGCCGAAGCGAGAACGCCGGCGCCCACGCTCCGACCGACCCGGCGAGGAAGTCCGAGAACGTCGCTGCCCGCATGGGCCGGTGGAGCGCGAGCCACTGGAAGACCGCGACAATCGGCTGGCTCGCCTTCGTCGCCGTCGCGTTCGCGCTCGGCGGCGCCATCGGCACGACGACCGTCGACCCGAACACGACCGGGCCGGGAGAGTCCGGCCGCATGGACCGGATTCTCGACGCGGGCTTCCCGCGGCCGGCCGGCGAGAGCGTCCTCGTCCAGAGCGACACGCTCCGCGTCGGCGATCCCGCCTTCACCGCGGCGCTCGAGGACGTCGTCGCGGGGATCTCCGATCTCGATGTCGCACAGAACGTCCGCTCGCCGCTCGACCCCGCGAACGCGAGTCAGGTCGCGGAGAGCGGGCGAGCTGCCCTCGTCGAGTTCGAGGTCCGCGGCGACCGCGACGACGCGGTCGACCGCATCGACCCCGTCCTCGAGCGGGTCGCAGAGATCCAGGCAGCCCATCCGCGGCTCTTCGTCGGCATCTTCGGGGACGCAAGCGCCGTCGCCGCGCTCGAGACGGCCTACGCGGACGATCTGGAGAAGGCGGGCCTCCTCTCGCTCCCGATCACGCTGATCGTCCTCGTGGTCGCGTTCGGCGCGCTCGTCGCCGCCGGCATCCCGCTGCTGCTCGCGCTGACCGCGGTCTTCGCGACGTTCGGGCTCATCGCCGTGCCGAGCGCGCTCCTGCCGGTCGCGATGCAGGCGCCCGCACTCGTGCTCCTCATCGGGCTCGCCGTCGGCGTCGACTACTCGATGTTCTACTTGAAGCGCGAGCGCGAGGAGCGTGCAGCCGGACGGAGCGAGCGGGCCGCGCTCGAGGCGGCCGCGGCCACCTCCGGCCACTCGGTCCTCGTCGCCGGCCTGACGGTGATGGTCGCGATGGCCGGCATGTTCCTGACCGGTGACGCGATCTTCGCGTCCCTCGGGTTCGCGACGATCCTCGTCGTCGCGATCGCCGTGCTCGGCTCGCTGACCGTCCTGCCCGCGCTCCTCTCGAGGCTGGGCGACAACGTCGACCGCGGTCGCGTCCCACTCGTGGGACGCCTTCGCCGCGACGACGGCGAGAGCAGGTTCTGGGGCGTGATCGTCGACCGTGTCCTGCGGCGGCCCGTGCTCTCCGCGGTCCTCGCGGCAGGCGTGCTGCTCGCGCTCGCGGCGCCGGCGCTCCAGCTCAAGCTCGTCACGCCTGGGCCCGACACGTTCCCGAAGTCGCTGCCCGCCGTCGAGGCCTACGACCGGATGCAGGAGGCGTTCCCGGGGACGGCGCTGCCCGCCAGCGTCGTCGTGCAGGCGGCGGACGTCGACGCACCGGCGGTCCGTGAGGCGATCGACAGGCTCGAGGAGCTCGCGCTCGCGAGCGGCCGGATGTACGAGCCGATCACGGTCGACGTCTCGGAGGACGCGACGGTCGCCAACGTCACCATCCCGATCGCCGGCTCGGGCTCCGACGCGGACTCGGTCGCTGCCGTCGGCGTCCTCCGCGACGAGATCGTGCCCGAGACGGTGGGTGCGCTCCCGCGTGTGGAGGCAGGCGTCACCGGGCTCAGCGCGCAGTGGAAGGACCAGACGGACGAGATGAAGTCGACGCTCCCGCTCGTGTTCGCGTTCGTCCTCGCGTTCGCGTTCGTCCTCGTGCTCGTCGCCTTCCGCTCGCTCGTCGTCGCGGCCAAGACGATCGCGCTCAACCTGCTCTCGGTCGCGGCCGCGTACGGCGTCCTCGTCATCGTGTTCCAGCACGGGCTCGCGAAGGACCTGCTCGGCTTCGGCTCCACCGCCGGGATCGACCCGGTCGTGCCGCTGCTCCTGTTCGTGATCCTGTTCGGCCTCTCGATGGACTACCACGTCCTCGTCGTCGGGCGGATCCGGGAGACGTTTGCCGGTGGCACGAGCATGGACGACGCGATCTCCGAGGGCGTCAAGCGGACGGCAGGCGTGATCACGAGCGCGGCCGTGGTGATGGTCGGGGTGTTCTCGGTCTTCGCGGCGCTGTCGATGCTGTTCTTCAAGCAGTTCGGCGTCGGGCTCGCGACGGCCATCCTGATCGACGCGACGATCGTCCGCGCAGTGCTCCTGCCCGCGACGATGAAGCTGCTCGGCGACTGGAACTGGTACCTGCCGAAGTGGCTGGAGTTGCTGCCGCACATCGAGCACGGTGCCTCGGTCGATGCCCCGCCACGCAGCGAACGACTGGACCGCCTCGACGAGGCCGTGGCCGCGCCAGCGGCGCCAGGACCAGTCCGATGAGCGCAGACCTCCGACCCCAGGGGGTCGCGGCCGGCTGGCGCCGCCTCGTACTGCTCGGGACCCCACCGGCGTTCGCCGCCCTCACACTCTTCCACCCGGAGCAGCACCCGGGACAGCTGGAAGACGCGACCCGGTGGATGACTGTGCACGTGGGACAGCTGGTTTTCAGCGTGCTGTTGGCGTACTGCGTGTGGTTCCTGCTCCAGGGCATAGCCGGACGTGCAGCCGGCGTCGCCCGTGGGACCCTCCCGGTGTTCCTCGTGTTCTTCTCCGCGTTCGACGCGGTGGCGGGGCTGGCAACGGGGTGGCTCGCGGGCGCTGACCACCACGGCGCGGTGGAGACGGGCGTGGCCGACCAGGCCATCACGGAGCTGTTCGATCACAACTGGCTGGCCGGCAATGCGTCGGTCACCGGGAGCGTGGGTGGCATCGCGTGGGCCGTCGTGGCGGTCTCTGCAGCGGTGGCCCTGCGAGGGGCGGGCGCGGACCGGCTGACGGTCTCCTTCATGGCAGCCTCGCTCCTCTTCATGGTCCACCCACCCCCCATAGGCACCATCGGGCTGCTCGCGTTGTCCGCCGCCACTGTGCGCTGGGACCGCCAGCTGCGACGCGGTCGACCCCACGGCTCCGACCGGCGTGCGTCCGAGCCACCCAGCCGGACGAGCGCTCAGCTCTGGGAATCCACCGCGGAGGCGAAGATGTCGAGCCCGAGCGACCTGGAGAGGTAGGCCGCCGCCAGCTGACCGCGGACGCTGTTGCCGGCCGGGTCGAGCGGGGGTGCGAAGGTGCCGAGCGCCCCCTTGCCCGGCGACACGGTGACGATCCCACCCCCGATCCCGCTCTTGCCGGGCAGGCCGACGTCGAAGAGCCAGTCTCCGGACCCCTCGTACAGACCGGCGGTCGTCATCACGGCGAGCACGGCGTGGCAGACCTCCTCACCGACCACGCGCTCGTGGGTGAGCGGGTTGACCCCGCCGTCGGCCAGCGTGGCGCCCATGACCGCGAGGTCGCGCGCCGTCACCAGGAGGCAGCTCTGCCGCGTGTAGACCGCGACCGCCTCGTCCGGATCGCACCCGAGCACGTCGGCCCCGCGCAGGAGCCGGGCCGTCGCCTGGTTGCGGAAGTTGACGGCCTGCGCCGAGGCCACCAGGTCCTCGGACAGGTCGAGATGGTGGCCGGCGAAGCGCGACATGCCGTCGCGCAACAAGGCCCACCGCTCCGCTGCGTCGGTGCCCGGCGCCAGGCTGGTCGTGGCGATGGCGCCGGGGTTGACCATCGGGTTCGTCCGGCCGCCGGGCCCGCGCTCGACGGCGGCCACCGAGTCGAACGGCAGCCCGGTGGCGTTCGCACCGACCCGGTCGCGGACCTCCTCCGGCCCGACGGCGTCGCACACCAAGGCCAGGGTGAATGCCTTGGCGACGCTCATGATCGCGAACGGGAGGTCGGCGTCGCCGGCCGTGTGCTGCCGGCCCGTCGTGGTGACGACGGCGAGGCCGAACCGGTCCGGCGACACCTCCGCAAGCTCGGGGTAGCCCTGGGAGACCTCACCCTCGGCGACCGGCAGGTAACGCTCGTACGCGTCGTCGACGAGCGCCTGGAGCCGCTCCGGTGGGGGCAGGGCTCCGGTCGACACGTAGCGGGCGCCCTCGGTCGCCCGTGCCACCGTCGCCGCCAGCGACTCCGCCCCGCTCGCCTGGTCCACCGTCCCGACGGTACCGGCCGCGGTCACACGGGGCACTCAGGCGAGGAGGGCGTCCACGACCGCCCCCAGGACGGGGCGACGGTCGACCCCGAACCGGTTGACGGTACCCGTCACGGTCCACCCGCGGTCCGGGGCCGCGTAGGCGAAGGCGCCCCAGGCTCCGGTGTGCCCGAGGAGCGGGACGCCACGGACGTCGGTCCGGCCCAGCCCCAACCCGTAGGCGTCGTAGCGCGAGTCGTCGACGCGGCGCCACGACGTGAGCTCCCCGTACGGTGCGGTGCCGAGCAGCGAGCCGTCGTGGAGGCCCCGCGCCAGGTGCTGGAGGTCGGCGGCGGTGGACACCAGACCACCGCCGGCCCAGTCAGGGACGGTGTGGACGTCGGCGACGGGTCGAAGGGTGCCGTCCGGGTCGGGCACCAGCGCTCGCGACGGCTCCGCGGTCCGCGGCTCCTCGCGGTGCTCGAGCCAGGTCCGGTCCATGCCCAGCGGGTCCAGGACGTACTGGCGATAGACCTCGTGCAGGGGGCGGCCGGCGACCGCCTCGACGGCGAGCCCGGCGACGACGAAGCCGGTGTCCCCGTACGACCAGCCGGCCCCCGGGGCGAACGTCGGCGGTCCAGAGCGGAGTCCCACGTCGACCAGCTCGGTCGCCGTCCAGCGGTGACCCGGGTCCGCTTCGGCCGCCTCCTGAAGCGCCGGCGAGGAGAAGTAGTCCGGGAGGCCGCTGGTGTGGCCCAGGAGCATGCGCAGGGTCAGCCGGCCCACGTCCTCGTGCCCGGGCACCGCCGACCAGCGCCGGGAGAGCTCCGGCAGCACGTAGCCGACCGGGCCGTCGAGCTGCAGTCGGCCGCGGGCGGCGAGGAGCAGGACCACTGCGGCCGTCACGCTCTTGGTGACGCTCGCGATCCGGATCGGGTCGTCGTCCGCGATCGGACGCCCACCCGGCTCGGCGAACCACCCTCCCGCGACGGTCGTGGCGCCCGAGCCGTCGTCGGCCCGGAGCACGACACCGGGGCAACCTCCTTCGAGCAGCCGGTCCACCTCGGCCTGCAGGGCCGCACGGACTTCGTCCCCGCCCGACACGGGCTCACATCTCGGGGGTGACGTAGCGCTGCAGCGCAGGGGCGACCAGAGCGACGAGCTCGTCCTCGGACGCTGACGCCAGGGGTTCCGCCTTGACCACGTAGCGCAGCAGCGCCGTCCCCACCAGGTGCGAGGCCATCAGCTCGAGGCGCAGGTCCACGTCCGGTCCATCCAGCATCGGCCGCACCCGCGTGAGCACCACACTGGTGACGAACTGGCGCAGCAGCATCGCCGCCGCCTCGTGGCCGATGGCCGAACGCAGCAGGGCCAGGAAGGGTGCTCGCGTCACCGGATTGCGCCACACCGACAGGAAGGTCCGGACGAACCGCTCGGCGAGCTCGTCGACCGGGCCTGCCGCGACGCGCTCGGCCAGGTCGGCCGGGTTGATGGTCAGCTCCATGGCAGCGAGGAAGACCTTCTCCTTCGTGCCGAAGTAGTGGTGCACGAGCGCGGGGTCGACCCCGGCGCGGGCGGCGATCGCCCGGACGCTGGTCGCGTCGAAGCCCTTGGCCGCGAACTCCGCCCGAGCCGCTGCGAGGATCTCGCCCCGGGTGTCGGGCGTGCCCGGACGCCGCCCCGGCCCGCGTCGCCGCCCCGGTCGCCGCACCACGGGGGAGCTCACCGCCCGGACTCCCGTACGACCGCTTCGACGGTTCCGTCCGGCGCGACGGCGTAGGCCGTCTCATGTGCCGCCGCAAGGTTCAGCCGGGTGAAGGCGAGGGCCTCGGCCAGGTCGGCCTCACGCTCCTCCCGGGTCCGGGCCTTGCGGGTCGAGACCTCGAGGACCACGGAGCCGGTCCAGCGCCGCCCCGCCAGGCGCTCCAGGAGCTCGGCGCACGGCTGCGCGCCTCGACCGGGGACCAGGTGCTCGTCCCGGGCGGAGCCGGTGCCGTCGGCCAGGTGGACGTGGGCCAGCCTGTCGCCGAGGCCATCGGCCATCTCCAGGGCGTCCGACCCCGAGACCGCGGTGTGGGACAGGTCGAGAGTGCAGTGCGCGTAGGCCTCGTCGGTCGGGTCCCAGTCCGGTGCGTAGGCGAGGATCTCTCGGCCGGCCGCCCGCCAGGGATACATGTTCTCCACCGCGACGACGATGCCGCTCTCATCCTCCAGCCGGGCGACCTTGTCGACGAACCCCCGTGCGTACTCTCTCTGCCAGCGGAACGGTGGGTGGACCACCACGGTGGGCGCGCCGAGCTGCTGGGCCGCCTCGACCGACCGGGTGAGCCGTACCCAGGGGTCCGGCGACCACACCCGCTGGGTGATGAGCAGGCAGGGTGAGTGGATCGCCAGGATGGGCAGCCCGTGGTGGTCGGCGAGCCGGGCGAGTGCGGCGGGGTCCTGGCTGACCGGGTCGGTCCACACCATGACCTCGAGCCCGTCGTAGCCGAGCGAGGCCGCCAAGGCGAAGGCGTCGGCGGTCGGCTCCGGGTAGGTCGAGGCGGTGGACAGGGCGACGGCCGCGTCGGGGACGCTCACTGCCGCGAAGGGCTCGGTGTCGACGTCCACGGCGTCCAGGGTAGGCGCGGCCCGTCAGTCCGCGAGGTCGGGCACGAAGTCCGAAGCCAAGGCGTCCTGCGCCCCCTTGTCCTCTGCCACGTCCAGGGCCTCCGAGGCCGAGCTGGGTCTCGTGCTCGTACGCGGGCAGCGGCCGGGCTCCGGAGTGAGCGTCGACCAGCAGCAGGTGCACGGTGTTCGACCCCACGTCGAGCACACCCAGCCGCATGGGGGCGAACCTGACCCAAGCCGGTGAACGGAGCCGGACGGTCCGGCCGCGGTCGGCTCACCCGGCGTCCAGCTCCTCGAGGGACCGGGCGACGACGGGTGCCGCCTCCGAGCTGCCGGATGCGCCGTCCTCTCCGTTGCCGGGGCCCTGAAGGCGGGAGGGCAGTGAAGGGTGGCTCGACGGCCGAACTCGGGGCCGGACGTTCGAACCTGACCGGCCCCGCGCCCGCGCTGCCGGACGGGGCTTAGGGTGACGCCGTGCCAGAGGTGGACCTCGACTTCCCCCGCGCCTGGGTCGAGTTCACCGACCCCGCCGACGCCGACCAGGTGCTCCGCTGCGACCTCACCTGGCTCACCTCCCGCTGGACCTGCATCTTCGGTCACGGCTGCCCGGGGATCTACGCCGACCGCCCCGACGACGGGTGCTGCACGCTGGGCGCGCACTTCTCCGACACGGCCGACGAGAAGCGCGTGCGGAAGGCCGCCGCCCGTCTCGACGACGAGACCTGGCAGCTGCGCCGTACCGGTCTGCGCAAGGGGATCACGGACAAGGACGAGGAAGGCGTCCGCAAGACCCGGGTCGTCGACGGCGCCTGCGTCTTCCTCAACCGGCCCGGGTTCCAGGGGGGCGAGGGGTGCGCCCTGCACGCGCTGGCACTGCAGGAAGGCCGCCACCCGCTGGAGACCAAGCCCGACGTGTGCTGGCAGCTGCCGATCCGGCGGCGTTACCGGACGGTCGAGCGCGGTGACGGCACGTCCTACCTGGAGATCACGATCGGCGAGTACGACCGGCGTGGCTGGGGCGCCGGGGGTCACGACCTGGACTGGTACTGCTCGGGCAACAGCGAGGCGCACGTCGGAGCGGAGCCGGTCTACTCCTCGTACGGGCCGGAGCTGCGGGAGCTCGTCGGCGACCCCGCGTACCAGGAGCTGGTAGCAGCCTGCGAGCAGCACCTGGCGGCCCGGCGACCCTTGTCGCCCCACCCTGCGACGGTCACGGCGAGGCGGGCCCGCCGCCGGGGGGCCTGACGTGCGCGGCGCCGTGGCCAGCCCCGACATCTGGCACCATCCGCAGGTCTACGAGGTGCTCAACCACGCGAGCGACCCGGACGGCGCCGTCGACGTGGCGCTGCGGGCGATCCACCCCTGGGACGACGCCGTGGTCGTCGACGTCGGCTGCGGGACCGGTTTCCACCTGCCGCGCTACGCCACCACCGCCCGTACGGTCGTGGGGGTGGAACCCCACCCCGGCCTGGCAGCGACCGCCCGCCGGCGCTGCGCCGGGCAGACCTCCGTCTGGGTGCGCCAGGGAACCGCTCAGCACCTCCCCCTCCCGGACACCTCCGTCGACCTGGTGCACGCCCGGTGGGCCTACTTCTTCGGGCCGGGGTGCGAGCCCGGGCTGGCGGAGGCGCGGCGCGTCCTGCGGCGCGGCGGCACGATGGCGGTCGTCGACGTGGACCCGGAGGCCGGTGACTACGGTCGCTGGTTCCGGTCCGCCTACCCGGGCCACGACCCGGGCACGGTGGACCGCTTCTGGGCCCGGCAGGGATTCACGACGGTACGCGTGGCGACGCGGTGGGCGTTCGGCTCGCGCGAGGACCTGGCCGCAGTGCTGGCCGTCGAGTTCCCGCCGGAGGTCGCCTCCCGAGCCGTGGCGGAGACGACCGGGCTGGAGTTCGGTGTCGGTCAGGTCGTGCGGCACCGCTCCGGCTGACCCCAACCGCACCGCGTCCCATCGGGACCCCGACGCCTCATGATCGGCCCCCGGTGGCGCGACGCCTGCCGACCCGTGAAACAGGGGGACGTGCGGCCCTGTCGTGGCGCGTCGGGTCC
Organism: Jiangellales bacterium; assembly: GCA_035462375.1. Classification (GTDB taxonomy): domain Bacteria; phylum Actinomycetota; class Actinomycetes; order Jiangellales; family Jiangellaceae; genus DASTQL01. Next base: position 72,372 of record DATHUJ010000124.1, on the reverse strand, counting down.
GCCCACCGTGGGAGATGGCAGACCCGAAGGGAGCCCACGATGGCCACCATGCCCGCGACCCGGCGCACCACGAGACCGACCTCGCGCACCACTGGGACCCCGATGCCGATCGTCCGGGACCCGCGTTGGCCGGTCCGGCTCGGACTGGCGCTCGCCGCCGTCTCTGTGGCGGCCGGTGTCCCGACGGCCGTGGACAGGGGCGTCCTCACCGGTCCCGCGGCGATGAACGGCTCGGCCCGGGGCACCGCGCTCGTCGTCGTCCTCGTGGCGGTCCCGCTCCTGCTGCTGTCGATGCGGGCGACGGTCCGCGGCTCGGCCCGCGCGGTCGTCGGCTGGCTGGGAGCGCTGGCCTACTTGCTCTACAACAGCCTGGCCTTCCTCTTCGTCACCCCGTTCAACCGGCTGTTCCTCCTCTACGTCGCCATGCTCGGGCTGACCGTCTGGGCGCTCGGCTCCTTGCTGGTGAGCGTCGACGTGGGGGCTGTCGCCACTCGGGTGTCCCCACGGCTACCTGCACGCGGGATCGCCACGTACGTGTGGGTGGTCGTCGTCCTCAACACCGTGGCCTGGCTGTCGGTAGAGGTGCCGGCCGTGATCCGCGGGGATGCCGCCCACCTGGAGGGCACCGGCATGCCGACCAACGCCTTCCACGTTGTGGACCTGGCCCTGTGGCTGCCCCTGGCCGCGGTGGCGGCGCTCTGGCTGTGGCGCCGGCGCCCGTGGGGCGTCCTCGTCGTCGGGGGGATGCTCGCCTTCTGGGTCGTGGAGAGCATCGGGATCGCCGTGGACCAGTGGCTCGGCAGCATTGCCGACCCGGCGTCCCCCGTCGTCTCGATGTCGCTCGTACCGGCCTTCCTCGTGCTTGCTGTCGTCGGCTGCGTGCCGCTCGTCGCCCTCCTCCGCCGCGTGGACTAGGCCGCCCCCGCTGCGGGGACCGCTCTGTCGGGGGTGGCCCGTACGGTGCGCGCCATGGCGAGGACAGGAGCACGGGAGCGGCCGTCGCACCGCTGTGGCGAGTGCGGATGGGTCAGCTCGAGGTGGGTCGGCCGGTGCGGCGAGTGCCAGGCCTGGGGCACGGTCGAGCAGGTCGGCACTCCGGCGGGACCACGTACGGTGTCTCCCGGACCGGTCTCGGCGCCCGCCCGGCCGATCGGCGACGTGGACGCCGAGCAGGCGAGGTCCTTCGCCACCGGCGTCGACGAGCTCGACCGCGTGCTCGGCGGCGGGCTGGTGCCCGGCGCGGTCGTGCTGCTGGCCGGCGAGCCAGGCGTCGGCAAGTCGACGTTGCTGCTCGACGTCGCCTCCCGCTCGGCGGAGGCGCGCCGCCGGGTGCTGTACGTGAGCGGGGAGGAGTCACCCTCCCAGGTGCGCCTACGGGCTGACCGCATCGGCGCGATCCACCCGGAGCTCTTCCTCGCCGCCGAGACCGACCTCGCCGCCGTCCTCGGGCACCTCGACACCGTCGAGCCGGCGCTGCTGGTCGTCGACTCGGTCCAGACCGTGGCCTCGGGCGAGGTGGAGGGTGCACCCGGCGGCGTGAGCCAGGTCCGCGAGGTCGCCGCGGCGCTGATCCGCGCGGCCAAGCTCCGAGGGGTCGCGACCGTGCTCGTGGGACACGTCACCAAGGACGGGGCGATCGCAGGCCCGCGCGTCCTCGAGCACCTGGTCGACGTGGTGCTGCACTTCGAGGGCGACCGGCACTCACCGCTGCGCCTGGTCCGTGCGGTGAAGAACCGCTACGGCCCCACCGACGACGTGGGCTGCTTCCATCTCTCCGACGAGGGCATCGCCGAGGTGTCCGACCCGACCGGACTGTTCACGTCACGGCACCTCGCGCCGGTCGCCGGCAGCTGCCTGACCGTCACACTCGAGGGCCGGCGGCCCCTGGTCGCCGAGGTGCAGGCCCTCGTGGGACCGCCGGTCCAGGGTTCACCGCGGCGAGCGACCAGCGGGCTCGACCCGGCCCGGGTCGCGATGGTCCTCGCCGTCCTGCAACGGCGGGCCCGGCTCGACGTCGGTCCCCGCGAGGTCTTCTGCGCCACCGTGGGCGGTATGCGGCTGACCGAGCCGGCGGCCGACCTCGGGGTGGCTCTCGCCGTCACGGGGTCCTTGGCCGACGTGGCGGTGCCCTCGTCCACGGTGGTGCTCGGCGAGGTGGGCCTGGCCGGCGAGGTGCGGGGCGTCCCCGGCCTGCCGCTGCGGCTGGCGGAGGCGGCCCGGCTGGGGGTGTGCACAGCCCTGGTGCCCCCTGATCCGGTCCGGGCGCCGACCGGGATCCGCATCGTCGAGGTGCCCGACGTGGCCGCGGCGATGTCGGCCCTGTACACATGAGCCAATCCGGGTCCGGGGACCCTACACTTCAGTCACGACGACGTCCGACAGCAGGGGGTTTGGTGGGGCCCACCGCGAACGCCGCCGAGGCCAAGCTGCGACAGACCCTGGCCGCGGCCGCCCCGGGGACCGAGCTGCGCGAGGGTCTCGAGCGCGTCCTGCGTGGTCGGACCGGCGCGCTCGTCGTGCTCGGCTGGGACCACACCGTGGAGTCGATTGCCTCCGGTGGCTTCACCCTCGACGTCGAGTTCTCCGCCACCGGCCTGCGTGAGCTCGCCAAGATGGACGGCGCGATCGTCGTCGACCGCGAATGCACGCGGATCATCCGGGCCGCGACGCAGCTGGTCCCCGACGCGTCGATCCCGACCAACGAGTCGGGAACCCGCCACCGCACCGCCGAGCGGGTCGCCAAGCAGACGGGGCTGCCGGTGATCTCGGTCAGCCAGTCGATGCGCATCGTCGCCATCTACGTCGACGACATCCGCTACGTGTTGGAGGACTCCGGCCAGATCCTCTCCCGCGCCAACCAGGCGCTGGCCACACTCGAGCGCTACAAGCTGCGTCTCGACGAGGTGTCGGGCACGCTCTCGGCGCTGGAGATCGAGGACCTGGTCACGGTCCGCGACGTGGCCGCGGTGGCCCAGCGGTTGGAGATGGTGCGCCGGATCGCCAGCGAGATCGAGGGCTACGTCGTCGAGCTCGGGTCCGACGGTCGCCTGCTGTCGCTCCAGCTCGAGGAGCTGGTGGCCGGCGTCGACACCGATCGCGAGCTCATCGCCCGCGACTACCTCCCCGTCCAGACCGGCCGGCGCGCACGCACCGTCCACCGGGTGCTCACCGAGCTGGACGAGCTGTCGGCGACCGAGCTACTCGACCTGGGCTCGGCCGCGCGGCCGCTGGGCTACGCAGGCGCGGGCGACCAGCTCGACGCCGCGGTCAGCCCTCGCGGCTACCGGCTGCTCGCCAAGGTGCCGCGGCTCCCCCCGAGCGTCATCGACAGGCTGGTCGAGCACTTCGGCAGCCTGCAGAAGCTGTTGGCCGCCGGCGTCGACGACCTCCAGGCCGTGGACGGCGTCGGCGAGATGCGGGCCCGGACCGTGCGCGAGGGCCTCTCGCGGCTGGCGGAGTCCAGCATCCTCGAGCGGTACGTCTGACGCAGCCCGTCGCACCCGCCGGGGCCCTCCCGACTTGGAGGCGGCGGTCAGAGCGGCTGGACCGCCACCACGCGCACGACCGCCGCCCCTGCCTCGTCCGAGGCGGCCAGGTCCACCTCGGCCGTGATGGCCCAGTCGTGGTGGCCGGCCGGGTCGTCGAGGACCTGCCGCACCGACCAGCGCCCCGGTTGCTCGTCGACGACGAACAACGCCGGCCCTCGGGCGTCCGCACCCGTCCGCACCTCGTCGTGCTCGGCGAAGTACGGCGCGAGCGCGGTCTCCCAGGCCGCGGCGTCCCACCCGTCCTCGCCGTCGATCTCGCCCAGCTCCCACCAGCGTCGCCGCGCCGCCAGCTCTACCCGGCGAAACAGCTCGTTGCGGACGAGCACCCGGAACGCCCGCACGTTCGACGTCACCGGCGGCGGTCGCTCGTCGACCACCGGCGCAGCCGGCTCCGGCACCGCCGACGGGTCACGCAAGCGCTCCCACTCGTCCAGCAGGCTGGAGTCCACCTGCCGGACCAGCTCGCCCAGCCACTCGATCAGGTCGCCCAGGGCCTCCGTCCGCGCCTCCTCGGGCACCGTCTGGCGCACCGCCTTGTACGCATCGGCCAGGTACCTCAGCACCAGGCCCTCGGAGCGCGCCAGGCCGTAGAAGCTCACGTACTCGGTGAAGTTCATCGCCCGCTCGGACAGGTCGCGGGCGACCGACTTCGGCCGGAGCTCGTGGTCGGCCACCCACGGGTGGCCGCGCCGGTACATCTCGTACGCGGCCTCCAGCAGCTCGACCAACGGCTGCGGGTAGGTGACGTCCTCGAGCAGCTCCATGCGCTCGTCGTAGTCCAGCCCCTCCGCCTTCATCGCCGCCACAGCCTCCCCACGTGCCTTGAACGCCTGGGCGGAGAGCACCTGGCGCGGGTCGTCCAGCGTGGACTCGACGACGGACAGGACGTCGAGCGCGTACGTGGGGGAGTCGCGGTCCAGCAGCTCCACCGCCGCAAGCGCGAACGGGGACAGTGGCTGGTTGAGCGCGAAGTCGGCCTGGAGGTCCACCGTGAGCCGCACCGTCCGGCCCTCCTCGTCGGGCTCCGCCAGCCGCTCCACGACCCCGGCCGCCAGCAACGCGCGGTAGACCGCGATCGCCCTTCGGACGTGCCACCGCTGCGCGGCCCGGTCCTCGTGGTTGTCGGTCAGCAGGTGCCGCATGGCCGCGAACGCGTCACCGGGTCGGGCGATCACGTTGAGCAGCATCGAGTGGCTGACCGCGAAGCTCGACTGCAGCGGCTCCGGCTCGGCCGCCACCAGCCGCTCGAAGGTCTGCTGGCTCCACGAGACGAAGCCCTCCGGCGGCTTCTTGCGCACGACCTTGCGGCGCTTCTTGGGATCGTCGCCGGCCCTGGCCAGCGCCTTCGCGTTCTCGACCACGTGGTCGGGCGCCTGCACGACCACCCGGCCCGACGTGTCGTAGCCTGCCCTCCCTGCCCGGCCGGCGATCTGGTGGAACTCCCGAGCCTTCAGGTGCCGGACCCGGCTCCCGTCGTACTTGCTCAGCGCGGTGAGCACGACCGTGCGGATGGGGACGTTGATGCCCACGCCGAGGGTGTCGGTGCCACAGATGACCTTGAGCAGGCCGGCCTGCGCGAGCTGCTCAACCAGCCGGCGGTACTTCGGAAGCATGCCGGCGTGGTGCACGCCGATGCCGTGCCGCACCAGCCGCGACAGCGTCCGACCGAAGCCCGCGGTGAAGCGGAATCCGCCGATCAGCCTCGCGATCGCGTCCTTCTCCGCCCGCGTGCACACGTTGACGCTCATCAGCGCCTGCGCCCGCTCCAGCGCCGCGGCCTGGGTGAAGTGCACGACGTAGACCGGCGCCTCGTGCGTGGCCAGCAGCTCCTCGATCGTCTCGTGCAGTGGCGTGGTCACGTACGCGTACGTCAGGGGTACCGGACGATCCGTGGAGCTCACCACCGCTGTCGCACGGCCGGTACGGCGGGTGAGGTCCTCCTCGAAGCGGCGGACGTCGCCCAGGGTCGCCGACATCAGCAGGAATTGCACGTGTGGCAGCTCGACGATCGGCACCTGCCAGGCCCAGCCACGGTCCGGGTCGGCGTAGAAGTGGAACTCGTCCATCACGACCTGGCCGACGTCGGCCCCGGCTCCCTGCCGCAGCGCGATGTTGGCCAGTACCTCGGCGGTGGCGCAGACGACTGGGGCGCCGGGGTTGACGCTCGCATCGCCGGTGAGCATCCCGACCCGGTCGGCGCCGAAGACGTCGCACAGGGCGAAGAACTTCTCCGACACCAGGGCCTTGATCGGAGCGGTGTAGAACGTCCGCCGACCCTCAGCCAGAGCGACCAGGTGCGCCCCCGTCGCGACCAGGCTCTTGCCCGACCCGGTAGGGGTGCTGAGGATGACGTGGGAGCCCGAGACGAGCTCGATGAGCGCCTCCTCCTGCGTCGGGTAGAGCGGCAACCCGCGGTCGGCCGCCCAGGCCGAGAAGACCTCGAAGACCGTGTCCGGGTCTGCGTCGGGAGGCAGCAGGTCGAGGAGGGTGTCAGCCATGGTGCGGCCATCCTCGCAAGCCGGCGTGCCAGCATGGGCCCCGCCATGGCTTCCTCCGCACTGCACCGCCCGGTGCTGGACTGGTACGGCCGGCACGCCCGCGACCTGCCGTGGCGGGCACCGGACCGCACGGCCTGGGGCGTGCTGGTCAGCGAGGTGATGCTCCAGCAGACACCGGTGGCCCGGGTCGAGCCCGTGTGGCGGCGGTGGGTGGACCGCTGGCCGATCCCGCCCGCGCTGGCCGCCGAGGAGCCCGGCGAGGCGATCCGCGCCTGGGGTCGGCTGGGCTACCCGCGGCGAGCGCTCCGCCTGCACGCCGCCGCCACCGCCATCGACGAGCGCCACGACGGAGCGGTTCCCGACTCGTTCGAAGCACTGCGCGCGCTGCCCGGGGTCGGCGACTACACCGCCGCCGCCGTCGCCACCTTCGCCCACGGGCAGCGGCACGCCGTCGTGGACACCAACGTACGGCGGGTGCTGGCGCGGGCCGTCGCCGGCGTGGCTCTCCCGGCGGTCTCGGTCAACCGGGCGGAGGTCCGCAAGGCCGAGTCGCTGGTGCCGGACGACGGTCCGACTGCCGCCCGCTGGGCCGTGGCGGTGATGGAGCTGGGGGCACTCGTCTGCACCGCCCGTACGCCGCGTTGCGGAGCCTGCCCGATCGCGGAGAGGTGCGCCTGGCGGGCGGCCGGCTCCCCGCCGTACGACGGGCCGCCGCGTCGCGGCCAGGCGTGGAGAGGGACCGACCGACAGTGTCGCGGGCTGCTCATGGCCGTGCTGCGGGATGCGGACGGGCCTGTGCGGGAAGACCGGCTGGCCGAGGCCTGGCGAGCAGACCCGCGACAGCGGACGCGCGCGCTGGACGCGCTGGTGGGGGACAGCCTGGTCGAGGCCCTGGACGGGGGGCGCTACCGGCTGCCGGTGACCCGGCCGAGAGCGTCGACGTAGTCGTCCTGCGGGTCCATCGCGACGGCGAGCCGGTAGCAGGTCGCCGCCTCGTCGTGGCGGCTCTGCCGCTCGAGAGTGCGCCCGAGCGCGAAGCGTGCGTAGGCGTCGGTGGGGTCGAGCTCGACCAGGCGGCCGAACGCCTCCTCGGCCCGGCCGAGCTGGGCGGAGCGGAAGAACGCACGACCGGCAAGCTCGAGGACCGACCGGGCCGGGTCGCCGTCGAGCAGCGGGGCGAGCTCGCGCAGGGCCCCCACCGGGTCACCGGCGGCGTAGAGCACGTGCGCGGCGCGGTAGGTCTCGAGCTCGTTGCGGGGGCTGCCGTCCACAGGGTGAGCAACGCACCCGGAGGCTGACTTTCTTCCCATTGCCGTGGTCACGAAGCCCGCCCGGGGGGGACGCCAGGCGGGCTTCGTCAGCGACGGACTCGCAAAGATCACCCGGTGAGGGAGGCGACATCCACGCTCGAGGGCACCAGCACAGCGTCGATCGCGTGAATCACGCCGTTGGACGCCTCGACGTCCGCCGTCACGACGGTCGCGTCGTTCACCGTCACCCCCTCGGCCGTGCTGAGGGTCACGGACTCGCCCTGGACCGTCTCCACCTCGCCGTCGGTGACGTCGCTCGACGGGACCTCGGCGGGCAGGACGTGATAGGTCAGCACCTCGGTGAGGGCTTCGGAGTTCTCGGGCAGCAGCAGGGCGTCGAGGACCCCGTCGGGGAGCGCCTCGAACGCCTCGTTGGTCGGGGCGAAGACGGTGAAAGGTCCCGGCCCGCTCAACGTCTCGGCCAGCCCGGCGGCCTCCACCGCTGCCACGAGCGTGCTGAAGTCCTCGTTCGCGGAGGCGACGTCGACGATCGTCCCGCCCTCCTCCGTGGCCTCGTCCGTCGGCTCCTCCGTGGGCTCGTCCGCCTCGGTGGGGGTTTCCTCCACCGTCGCGGCGGTGTCGGGTGTGTCAGCGGTCTCGGCGTCCCCGTCGTTCCCGCAGCCGGCCAAGGTCAACACCGCCACCAGGCCCGCCGCCCCGTACGTTGTCCGACGCATGTCTGTCTCCTCCAGCAATTTCGGGTTCGCGGCGTTTGCCACGACTGCCTGCCGCATCGAACGTAAGTCGACGTCGACCAGGCCGCATCCGGAGACAGGTGGGCGTCCAGATGGTGGACAAACCTCGGAACGAGGACGCGTCCGCGCCGGCTCAGCGGCCGGGAGCCACCCGAGCGGACGTGAGCAGCGCGGCCATCCGCGGCGACGGCTCGAGGCGCAGCTCCCGGCGGACCAGATCGCGGAACGCCCGGAACTGGCGGAGCGCTGCGGCGTGGTTGCCTTCTGCCAGGTGGACCCTGATCAGTGCGCGGTGAGCACTCTCGCGCAGGGGCTCGGCGTGGACCGCGGCGAGCGCGGCACCCACCGCGTCGGGGAAGTCGCCCTGGGCGCAGAGCCGGTCGGCGAGCGCCTCCAGCGCGTGCAGCCGCAGCTGCTCGAGGCGCTCCCGGTGCAGCAGCACGAAGTCGTCGTACCAGCCGGGCAGCAGCTCGGCGTCGGACAACCCGGCGAGCGCCCCCTCGGGGACGTCACCGTAGCCGTGCAGCACCTCGTCGGCCAGGTCCTGCAGGCGGTCGACGTCGACGGACACGCACGGGGAGAGTGCGAGCATCCCCGGCTCGGTGAGCAGGAGACCTGGCTGCAGCTTCCGCAGCCGGGATACCGTCGCGCGCAGGTTGCCCATGGCCAGCGCGTCGGAGCCGTCGGGCCACAGGCTGCCCGCGACGAAGGCCCTCGACCGGGCGCCCGACAGGGCGAGGAGCGCCACCAGCCGCCGCGACGTGGTCGGCAGGACCACGCCCTCGTCCCCGTCGCGCAGCCGCCACCGGCCGAGCAGCTCGAGTCGGAGGGGGGCGCCCGGCCACGCCGGGCTGCCGGGACCCGACCGCAAAGCGACCGGGCCCGCCCCGCTGCTCACTACGGCTGCCTTGTCATCCCGGCTCATGGCTCCCCCGCGTCGTGAGTGCCGATCCGGTCGGTGGGCCAGCCCGCCGATCATCTTCCGTCACTCTCCGCGCAGGTCAGCAGCCTGTCAACGCCCAGTTCCGCTCAGCACGTCACAACCGGTCCTGCTCGAGGGCGTCCAACCACGCCCGGACGGCGTCGAGCACGGTCTCCCGGTCGGCGGCGACCACGACGGTCTCGTCGGGGGCGCGGAGGTCGGTCGTCGAGGTCACGCGGGCCCGTAGCTGCCCCTCCTCGAACCAGGCCCGCACCACGAGGGCCCCGGACGAGTCGCCGGAGGTGTGTCGTGCTTCCACCAGCTCCTCCAGGGTCGTGAGCGGTCGGCGCCGACGGGGGGACCGGAGGTCCCCGACCTGTCCCTGGTCACGTCGCCGGATGGTCATCGCCGCCGTCCTCGGGTCGATACGTCACGGGTACGGGGTGCGCCCGCGAGGCGTCGCCGGTGGACGGGGACCGGCTGCGTACTCGCAGTGTAGGCGGGCCGGGTCGACCGTGCTGGTGCGCGAGACGCGAGTGCTGCGCCGCGGTCACGCCGAGGCCACGTGACCGGCCCGCGAGTCGTCACGCCGTTGTCACGCCCGGGCGGGCTGACTGGGACAGCCGTGCGCACCGGCGTACCCGCCCGAACCTCACCCCGTGAGGAGGTGACACGCATGACCGAGTTCACGATGCGCGAGCTCGAGCTCGAGCACACCGAGCTCCTGCCGTCCCGCGAGGCGCTGAGTTGGGGATCGAACTTCGCCAAGGTCGGCGCGCTCAACGCCGCGGTGGCCACCAACGCGTTCTCGATCGGTTCGATCGCCGCCGCGTCGGCGAACCAGACCATCGTCGTTCTCCAGGGCTGACCGGCGTCACGGCGGGTCCGTGACCACCCCGGTGCGGGCCCGCCCCGCCGCACGGCGCCCCGGGTTCGCGAGGAGGAGCGATGGGCGCAGCCAGGACGATCAGTGTCGAGGAACTGCATGCCGAGACGGTGGAGCTGTTGCCGTCCCGGGACGCCATGGCACTGGTCAACGTCACCAACGTGACGGTGGTGGGGATCGCGATCAGCGTCAACGCCGCCTCGATCAACGCGTCGGCCAGCGCAGTGGTGAACCAGGCGCTCGCCACGTACCAGTACTGACCGACACGACGGCCGGGTGGCGGCTGCCACCCGTCGCCCGGCCCCGTCGGAGGAGCGCATGGCCGACAGCCACCCGGTCCCCGGGCCGCCCAGCCCGCTTCCCGCCCTGGCGCGGGGGACCAGGCTGCTCGGCGCCTATGAGGGCTCGGGGTTCCGCGACGGCCGTTTCCTCGTCGTCCGCTCCGACGGACAGGTGCTGCACCTGTCCCGCCTGCTCTACCTGGTCGCCGCCGCCCTCGACGGCCGGCGCACCGCCGACGACATCGCGGACCGGGTCTCCGCCCAGCTGCGGCGCCGGCTCCCCCCGGAGGGCGTCGGCTTCCTGGTCTCAACCAAGCTCGCCCCGCTGGGGATCCTGGCGACTCCTGGCAGCGCCGGCGGTCGACTCCCGCGCGCCGACCCCCTGCTGGCCCTCCGGCTCCGGCGGGTCCTGGTCCCACCGCGGGTCGTCAGCACCCTCGGCGACATCTTCTCCCCGCTCTTCGTCCGACCCGTCGTGGTCGCCGTCCTCGTCGCGCTGCTCGCCCTGGACGTCCTGACCCTGCCCAGCGGCGCCGCCACCCACGGGGCCCTGCTCGTCGTCTCGGACCCGGCCCTGCTGCTCCTGCTCGTGGGGGGGACCGTTGCCTCAACCCTCGTTCACGAAGTCGGGCACGCCGCCGCCTGCCGGTACGGCGGTGGCAAGCCGGGCGCCATCGGCGTGGGTGTCTACCTGGTCTTCCCCGCGTTCTACACCGACGTCACCGACGCCTACCGGCTGGATCGGCAGTCCCGGCTACGCACCGACCTCGGGGGGATCTACTTCAACGCCGTCACGGCACTGGGGCTGCTGCTCGCCTACCACGCAACCGGCTTCGCACCGCTCGTGACGCTGGCCTTCCTGGTCCACCTCGAGGCTCTGCAGCAGCTGCTGCCCGTGATCCGGCTGGATGGCTACTACGTGCTCGGCGACCTGGTCGGGGTCCCGGACCTCTTCGGCCGCGTCCGCCCCGTGCTCAGGTCACTGCTTCCAGGCGCAAAGCTCGACCCGAGGGTCGCGGAACTACGACCGAGGACGCGGCGGCTCGTCACCGCCTGGGTGCTCGTCGTCGTCCCGCTGCTCGCCACCGGCGTCGTCATGCTCGTCGTCCGGCTGCCGCAGCTGGCCCGGCAGGCGGCGGAGTCCACCGCCTCGTACGGCTCGGCCATGCTGGCCGCCGGGGAGCAGGGCGACCTGGTGAGCGTCGCGCTCAACGCCATCTCCGTCGCGCTGGTCGCGGTCCCGTTCCTCGGCATCACGGCGATCTCCGTCGTGCTCGTACGCCGGCTCCTCCTGCTGCTCCACGCCCGCCGACACCGTCCCGACGCCGAATCCCGTCCACGCCTCGAGGAGGCACCCATGGACGCTGCGACACCCGTCCCGTCCCAGCCCCAGCCCGTGACCCGCCCTCCCGCCGTAGTACCCGATCTCCCTGCCGACCCGCTCCCCGTCTCGACGGCCGACTCACCGCCGAACGGTCGCCGCAGCACGCTCGCCCCCGTGCCGTCGGCCTCGGCGGCGGCCTTCACCGACGACACCATGCTGCGACCGCGCTCCCGGCCACCCGCCCGCGGCTGGCGGCGTGGCCTCTACCAGGCTACCGGCGGGGCGGTGAACCTCGGGCCCAGCCGGGCGGAGCAGGAGGAGCACGCGCTCGCGGCACGCATCCATGCCCCGATCCACGGGTGCCGCAGAGTGGCGGTGCTCTCCCGCAAGGGCGGCGCCGGCAAGACCACGACGACCCTCATGCTCGGCCACACCTTCGCCTCGCTCCGCGGCGACCGCGTCGTGGCGCTGGACGCCAACCCCGACGCGGGCAGCCTCGCCCACCGGGTGCGCCGGGAATCGTCCGAGACCGTGACCAGCCTGCTCGGAGACCGCGGGCTCATCGACCGTTACAGCGACATCCGGGCCTACACGTCGCAGGCCGGCACCCGACTCGAGGTCATCGCGTCCGACGACGACCCGCGCATCACCCAGGCGCTCGGTGAGACCGAGTACACGGCGGCGATCGACCTCCTCGACCGGCACTACAACCTGATCCTGCTCGACACGGGAACCGGCATCCTGGACAGCGCCATCCAGGGCGTCCTGCGCGAGTCGGACCAGATCGTCGTCGTCATGCCGCCGGCACTCGACGGTGCCCGCGCCGCAGCGAGCACGCTCGACTGGCTGGACGAGCACGGCTACGGTCGGCTCGCCGCGGGAGCCGTGGCCGTGATCAACCAGGCGCGAGGAGGCGGGCTGGTGGAGCTGGACCGGATCGAGGAGCACTTCGTACAACGGTGTGCGGCGGTCGTCCGCGTGCCGTGGGACCCGGCGCTGGCCGCCGGGGCCCGGACGGGGCTGGAGGAGCTGCGTGCGCCGACCCGGCAGGCCTACCTCAGCCTGGCTGCGGCGGTCGCCGACGGCTTCCACGACGACGGGACGCGGAGGTGAGCGGCCGGGTACTGTCTCGGCGCCTCGTGACGGCCGCAGTGGCGGCCGCGCTCGTGCTCGCCGCCGCGCCGGTACCGCTCGCGGCCGCGGGGCAGGGCGGCGGACCGCCACGGATGTCGGTGACCAACAAGGTCCACGCGGTCGTCCACCAGGACGACCGGGTCAAGACCCGGGTGAAGTGGCAGGACCGGAACACGCGCGCCAGGACGGTGAAGGTCCGCAACGAGGCCGTCGCCCGTGCCTCGTGCCGCGACTGCGGGGCGACCGCCGTGGCCTTCCAGGTGCTGCTCGCCGGCCGGGCCACGGACCTCACGGTCACCAACGACGCCGTGGCCGTCAACGAGCGGTGCGAGAGCTGCGCGACCTTCGCGGGGGCATACCAGTTCGTCGTCGCCGGCGGCGGTGACCTACGGCTGACCAGGGCAGGGGCGGCCTCGCTGCGAAAGGTGCAGTGGCAGGTCAACCGCATTCGGGTGGCTCGGCTCGACCCCCTGCAGGCCCAGACCCGCGCCGACGAGCTGGCCGACCAGGTGCTCCAGGTGCTCCTCACCGAGGTCGTGGCGAAGCCGCAGGCGGCCTCCCGGCAGGGCGGCCGCCCGCCGGTACCCGGAGGGTCGGGCGCCGCTGGGTCCGGTGGCGCCGCAGCGACGGCGGAGGTCTCGCCGGGGGTCCCGCCCTCGGCGGCCGCTCTGACCGACTCCGCGACGCTGACCCTGCCCTCGGAAGCTGGGAACGGCGTCTCCGTGACCCTCTACCGCGACGTGGACCTCGACCCGGCCGGCTGACGGGACCGGCCGGCCATCGCCGGGCGCCGCGGAGCCCGGCGAGGCGGGTGCCCCGTGGGCGCGCCACGGGGCACCCGCCGTCGTACGCCGATGATCACGAAGCGATGCGGGCGGCTCAGGCCTCCTTCGCCTTGGGCGTCGAGGCGGCCACCGGAGGCGCGTCGGGCAGCTGGGCCTTCGCGGTGCCGCGGAAGGTGAAGTTGCGCGCCCGACCCTCGCCCTCGACGTCGACCAGCACGATCTGGCCGGCCTTGAGCTCCCCGAAGAGGATCTTCTCCGACAGCGAGTCCTCGATCTCGCGCTGGATGGTGCGCCGCAGTGGGCGGGCTCCCAGCACGGGGTCGAAGCCGTGGTCGGCGAGCAGCTGCTTGGCCGCCGGCGTGAGCTCCAGGCCCATGTCCTTGTCGCGCAGCCGCTCGTCCACGTGCGTGACCATCAGGTCGACGATCCGGACGATCTCCTCCGGCGTGAGCTGGTGGAAGACGATGACGTCGTCGACCCGGTTGAGGAACTCCGGCCGGAAGTGCTGCTTGAGCTCCTCGGAGACCTTCGCCTTCATCCGCCCGTACGAGCCGTCGGCCTCGCTGCTCGCGGAGAAGCCCAGGTTGACGCCCTTGGCGATGTCGCGGGTGCCGAGGTTGGTGGTCATGATGATCACAGTGTTCTTGAAGTCGACCACGCGCCCCTGCGCGTCGGTGAGCCGGCCGTCCTCGAGCACCTGCAGCAGTGAGTTGAAGATGTCCGGGTGGGCCTTCTCGACCTCGTCGAAGAGGACCACCGAGAACGGCCGCCGGCGCACCTTCTCGGTGAGCTGGCCGCCCTCTTCGTAGCCGACGTAACCGGGAGGCGAGCCGAAGAGCCGCGACACCGTGTGCTTCTCGGAGAACTCGCTCATGTCGAGCTGGATGAGCGCGTCCTCGTCGCCGAACAGGAACTCCGCGAGGGCCTTGGAGAGCTCGGTCTTGCCAACCCCGGAGGGCCCGGCGAAGATGAACGAGCCGCCCGGGCGCTTGGGGTCCTTCAGGCCCGCCCGGGTGCGGCGGATCGCCTTGGAGAGCGCCGAGATGGCGTCCTCCTGGCCGATGATCCGCTTGTGGATCTCGTCCTCCATGTGCAGCAGCCGAGAGGTCTCCTCTTCGGTCAGCTTGAACACGGGGATGCCGGTGGCAGTCGCCAGGACCTCCGCGATCAGCTCGTCGTCGACCTCGGCGACCACGTCGAGGTCGCCGGCCTTCCACTGCTTCTCGCGCTCGGCCTTCTGGGCGATCAGCTGCTTCTCGGAGTCGCGCAGCGCCGCGGCCTTCTCGAAGTCCTGCGCGTCGATCGCGGACTCCTTCTCGCGACGGACGCTCGCGATCCGCTCGTCGAACTCGCGGAGGTCAGGCGGCGCGGTCATCCGGCGGATTCGCAACCGCGAGCCGGCCTCGTCGATGAGGTCGATCGCCTTGTCCGGCAGGAAGCGGTCGGAGATGTAGCGGTCGGCCAGCGTGGCGGCCGCCACCAGGGCGCCGTCGGTGATCGAGACGCGGTGGTGCGCCTCGTACCGGTCGCGGAGCCCCTTGAGGATCTCGATCGTGTGGGCGAGCGTCGGCTCCTGCACCTGGATCGGCTGGAACCGGCGCTCCAGGGCGGCGTCCTTCTCGACGTGCTTGCGGTACTCGTCGAGGGTGGTCGCGCCGATCGTCTGGAGCTCACCGCGGGCCAGCATCGGCTTGAGGATGCTGGCGGCGTCGATCGCGCCCTCGGCGGCGCCCGCCCCGACGAGGGTGTGGATCTCGTCGATGAACAGGATGATGTCGCCGCGGGTGCGGATCTCCTTGAGCACCTTCTTCAGCCGCTCCTCGAAGTCGCCGCGGTAGCGGCTGCCGGCGACGAGCGCACCGAGGTCGAGGGTGTAGAGCTGCTTGTCCTTGAGCGTCTCGGGGACCTCGCCCTTGACGATGTTCTGGGCCAGGCCCTCGACGACAGCGGTCTTGCCGACGCCGGGCTCGCCGATGAGGACGGGGTTGTTCTTGGTCCTCCGGGAGAGGACCTGCATGACCCGCTCGATCTCCTTCTCCCGGCCGATGACCGGGTCGAGCTTGCCCTCGCGGGCCGCCTGGGTGAGGTTGCGGCCGAACTGGTCGAGGACGAGCGAGGTCGAGGGGGCCTCGGCCTGCGGGCCGCCGGCGGTCGCGGCCTCCTTGCCGCCCTGGTAGCCCGAGAGCAGCTGGATGACCTGCTGGCGCACCCGGTTGAGGTCCGCGCCGAGCTTGACCAGCACCTGGGCGGCCACGCCCTCGCCCTCCCGGATGAGGCCGAGGAGGATGTGCTCGGTGCCGATGTAGTTGTGCCCCAGCTGCAGCGCCTCGCGCAGTGACAGCTCCAGGACCTTCTTGGCCCGCGGCGTGAAGGGGATGTGTCCGGACGGGGCCTGCTGGCCCTGCCCGATGATCTCCTCCACCTGCTGGCGGACGGCCTCGAGCGAGATGCCGAGGCTCTCGAGCGCCTTGGCCGCCACCCCTTCGCCCTCGTGGATGAGGCCGAGGAGGATGTGCTCGGTGCCGATGTAGTTGTGGTTGAGCATCCTGGCCTCTTCCTGGGCCAGGACGACGACGCGCCTCGCGCGGTCGGTGAACCTCTCGAACATCGTTGGCGCTCCTCACCGGCAGCGGTCTGGGTGTGCCCGGGGCGTTCCCGGCCCGCCTGTCCCTGCATGCTAGCCCCGGCCCGGAGGACGCTGCTCGGCGTCGGGCCGGTCCGTGACGGCAGTGGCAACCGTGGCGCCCCCGCCGGGTGTTCCACATCTCCCCGCCGTACGCCACCAGCGAACGGCCGCCGCGGCGGCGGATACCCACCGGGTGGGCTGGGCGGAGGTCCCCGGGGCGGGGCGCGCCGACCTGCTCGACGACGCCCGCCGAGGGCTCTGGGCGGTCGGCCGGGCGTGGGGCGACCGGAGCCTGGCGGCCAAGGGCGTCCCTCGCGGGGGCCCCGCCGAGGCGGCGGAGTGGCTGTGTCTGGCCGTGGCGCTGCGGCCGGCTGCGCGTGCACGCCTCGGCCTGCCGCGTCGGCGGCAGCCCGGCCACCGGCCGGCACGGGATCGACGTCTTCCCGCGGTCACCCGCCGACGGGGTGGTGTACCGCGGCCTCCGGGCCCGGGTCCACGGCGTCGCCGGACCCCGCCGGGGGCCAGGGGCCGGGCAGAGCGGCACGCGGCCTTCCTCGACGCCCACCCTGGAGCCCGGCTGCTCGGACCCGTCGGCGGTCCGGGAGGGTCGCTGCCCTGGACCGTGGTCCCGGACGTCGACCCGACCGGTACCGGTGACGTCTGCTTCCGCCGCGAGGCGTTCTGCGGGCTGTTCGCCGACACGGTGACCGTCGACGTGGCGGCCTTCGCCGCCTGCTACCTGCAGGTGGCGCTCTGGGGCGCGGCCCCGGACCCCTGTACGGGTGGGGCCACCGACTCCGGCGTGGGGCGTACCGCGAACCCCTGGCGCCTGGACGGCGTACGGAGGAGCGTGGTGGGTGCGCCGTTCGCGGGGGACCCGGCGCCGTTGCCCGCCACTGCCCGACGGCCGGACCCGGCCGCCCGGGCGATCGCCCGATGGGAGGCCCGCCGATCACCCTGGTGCGCAGGCTCCTGGTCGTCCTCGGTGTCGCCAACCTCGTGGTCGCCGTCGGGATGGCCAGCGGCCAGGCATGGGCAAGCGGCTGGTGGCCGTGGCCGGACGGGCCGCTCACGCTGGCCTTCGTCGGCGCGATCCTGGCCGCCATCGGGGCCGGCTCGCTGTGGGCGGGGCTGTCCGGCGAGACGGGGTCGGTGCCGGCAGGAGCCCTCGACCTCGCGGTCACGCTGGGCGGCTCCGCGGTCTTCCTGGCGGGGGTCGGGCCGGGCGAGGACCGCGGCAACCTCACCCGCGCCGCCACGGTCGCCGCCCTGCTCGCGGTCGGGAACCTGGGCCTCTTCCTGGCCACCCGGCGCCGCCCCCAGGCCACCCGAGCCCCGCTTCCCCGGCCCGTGCTGGTCGCCTTCGTCGCCTTCACCGCGATCCTGCTCGCCGTGGCGCTCGGCCTGTTGCTCGGCTCGGACCGCGTCATGCCCTGGCCGATGCGTCCGGACAGCGCCGTCCTGGTCGGCTGGATCTTCCTCGGCAACACGGTCTACTTCGCCTACGCCGTCCTGCGGCCGACGACGGACGGCTACCGGACGCAGCTGTGGAGCTTCCTCGCATACGACCTGGTACTGCTGCCCCCGCTCCTCGCCCGGGCCCCCGACCTGCCGGGCGAGCTGCGGCCGAACCTCGTCGTCTACCTGCTCGTGCTGGTCGGCAGCGCGGTCTTCTGCGTGGTGGTCCTGCTACGCGACCTTCGGCGGGCCCGGTGGGTCACGGTGCCTGGCTAGGCTGCGCGGGTGCCGGAAGCCGGAACCCTGCCCTCGCGCGGCGTCCTGGTCACGGGTGCGTCCCGGGGGATCGGGGCTGCGGTGGCGGCTGCCTTCGCCACCCGGGGCGACCGCGTGGCGGTGCACTTCCGGGGTGCCCGCGACCGGGCCGAGGCCGTCCTGGCCGGGTTGTCCGGCGAGGGGCACGTGCTCGTCAGCGCCGACCTCGGCGATCCCGTCGCCGTCCCGCCCATGGTCGAGGCGTCCGTCGCTGGGCTCGGCCGGATCGACGTGCTGGTCAACAACGCCGCCGTCTACGACGACGACCCCGCTGCTGCCGACCGGCGGCTGGGCCACCGCCTGGCCGACACTCCGTACGAGGCGTGGGTGGAGGCCTGGCGGCGCACCGTCGAGGTCAACCTGCTGGGCACGGCCAACGTCACCCACTGCGTGGCGCGGCACATGATCGACACCCAGCCCGCCGCGGGAGTCCCGCGGGGCCGGGTCGTGAACATCGGCTCGCGCGGTGCCTACCGCGGTGAACCCCGGGTCCCGGCCTACGGCGCGACGAAGGCCGGCGTCCACTCCCTGGGCCAGTCGCTGGCACGCGACCTGGGGTCCGCCGGCATCGCCGTGACGTCCGTGGCGCCGGGTTTCGTCGCCACGGAGATGGCCGCCGCGACGCTTGCCGGACCGCGCGGCGACGAGGTGCGGGGCCAGAGCCCGTTCGACCGGGTCGCCGAGGCGGACGAGGTCGCCGCTGCCGTGCTCTACCTGGCCTCCCCGGCGGCCGAGTGGGCCTCCGGCGCGGTCCTCGACCTCAACGGAGCCTCCTACCTGCGCTGACCGGTCCTATGACGGTGGCGGTCATGGCGTGGGCACTTCACGGTGGGGCTGATCGCTACTGCCCTTGCGTCACGGAAGAGGCATCGGCCCCGCGTCTCACAATGCAACCTCGCTGCAACCGCGTTGCGATAGGTATTGACGAGCCTGGTCGGCGCTCTCCAAGGGTGAGAGGCTGGAGCCAGGCACCAGGGGGGTTCCGTGGCCACGCGCTTCAACCCGGCGCCGGGCTGGCCGCCGGCGCCGCCGGGGTTCACGCCCGGGCCGGGCTGGCAGCCCGGCCCCGACTGGCCGCCGGCCCCGCCCGATTGGCCGTTCTGGGTCCCGGACGAGCTGGCCGAGCCGGCCGAGCCTGACGACCCGGCGTACGGGGGAGCGTCGGGCCCGGTGCCCGGCGACGACGAGACCCGGCTCGCCCCCCACCGCCGGCGCCTGGCCGCCTTCGGGCTCGACGTGCTGCTCGTCCTGGTCCCGTTCGTGGTGCTCGTGCTGGCGCAGCGGCTCCTGCCGCTTCCCGACGGGTCCAGCCGGGCCGCTCTGGTGCTCGCCCTGGTCGCCCTCGGCCTCAGCCTGGCGGTCATCCTCGGCCTGTCGGTGTGGCTCAGCGGCGGACAGACGCTCGGCAAGGCAGTGTTCGGCCTGACCGAGCGCCGGCTCGACGGGAGCGCCCCGGCCCCGACGCTGCGGGGGCTCGCGTGGTCGCTCGGGCGGCACTCGTGGGGCTACCTGGTCGTGGACATGCTCGGCGTGGGGACGGTCGCGGCTCTGCTGACCCCGCGCCGGCAGGCACTGCACGACCTCGTCTTCGGCAGCGAGGTCGTGCTGCAGCCGGCCACTGCCGGGCTCGCGACCAGCGAGCAACGGCTGCGTGCGTACTCCGAGCGCCTGCAGGCCGGCCTCACGTTCACCAGGGAGCGGTACGGCTGGCTGTCGTTCCTCTGGGGTTGGTACGGCAAGGTGATCCTCAAGACCGTTCCCTGGGTCCTGGCGGTCGCCGCGGCCCTGAAGCTCGCCGGGCTCGCGCAAGGGACCACCGGGACGGCGTCGACCCAGACTGCCGTGGCACCCGCCGCGCTCAGCGCCAAGGCGGCGGCCGGCATGGTGGCCGTGACCTCGGTCGTGACAGCCGCCCTGCTCGTGGCGCTGACGCCGGGGCCCTCCTACCGCGACACCCTGGTCTCAGTCGACTTCGGGATCATCGGTAGCGAGTCGACCCGCGAGATCTACCTGCTCCAAGCTGACGGGGACGACCTCCGGCAGCTCACCGACAACGACGTGTGGGACTCCGATCCGGACCTCTACCACGACGAGCGCATCGTGTTCTCGAGCGAGCGAGAGGACGGCCGCCGCCAGCTGTGGACGATGGGGGTCGACGGGTCGGCACCGCAGCGCCTCACCAGATCGGACGGGGACGACGTGCAGCCCGACTGGTCGCCGGACGGCGAACGCATCGTCTTCGTCAGCAGTCGGGACGGCGATTCGGCGCTCTACGTCATCGACGCCGACGGCAGCGATGAGCGGCGGCTCAGCGGCGGCGGGGCGTTCGACGACATCACGCCCGACTGGTCCCCGGACGGCGAGAAGGTGGCCTTCGCCCGAGGCGTCGACGGCGCCTACCAGATCCACATGGTCGATGCCGACGGTGGCGGCGGCGTGCGTCGGCTCGGTGCGGCTGGCGGCAACGACCGCAGCCCGCGGTGGTCCCCCGACGGCGAGCAGATCGCCTTCACCAGCGACCGGGACGGGAACTGGGACGTGTACGTCATGGCGGCGAACGGCAGCGACGTTGAGCGCCTGACGACGGATCCGGCCTATGACCGCAGCCCGCGGTGGTCCCCCGACGGCGACAAGATCCTCTTCTCGAGCGGCCGCGGCTTTCTCGATGAAAGAGGCGAGCTCTGGGCCGTCGATCGCGACGGTTCCGACCCGGAGCGACTGACGGACTTCAACGAGCAGAGCGGGTGAGCCGACGATGGGCCGCTGGGACGAGCAGTGTCACCCCGGCGAGCCAGTCGCTGCTGGTCAGCCGCGACGAGGCTTCGGTGTACGCCTATGAGGCTCCCCTCGGGAATCGGCGCCACCTGCGCGGCGGCGCCAACGGAGGACCGGTAGCCCAGGCAGGCGGGCTCGCGGAATCTTCGACGGCGCCGTCACCAGGTGACCGTCAGTCGAAGCACCAACCGGACTGCGGGTGCAGGGCGTCGATCTCGGCCCGGGCGCCGGCGAAGAGCACCAGCGGGCTGTCCGGCCCGACGTCCGGCTCGGGTGCCCAGAAGGCGAGCGCGACGTCGCCCTGGGGCACGACGTAGACCGTGAGGTCCCGCGGGGTCGACGGCTCGACCCGGCTCTGCAGCCGGTCTCCGTACGCGCGGGTCAGGTCGGCCACGCTGCTCCTTGCGGTGATGCCCTCGGGCGTGGACACCCGCGGGTCGGTCGTCGTGAACGTCGTGAAGCGCCCGCCCGGAGGAGTACCGGCGAAGCACCCGGCACCCTCGATTCCGGTGACCTCGACGAAGTTGCCCGGTGCCTCGGCGTCGCCCAGGTGGACCTCCGCCACCCCGGTCGCCTCCACCTGCTGCGCCGTCATGCCGAACCACAGCGGTCCGATCCCCGACGCACGGAGCTGGGTGACGGGTGGCGGGCCCGCAGTGGTCAGTCGGGTCCACTGGGTCGCCCCGAGCCAGCCGTCAGGGACGTCGTCCATGAGCAGCTGGACCGCGCGGACGTTGGCCGCGTCCGCCCCGGAGAACACCGCGGACGGCTCGTAGCTTCCGCCCACCGGGTAGGCCGCACCCCCCAGCCAGACCAGGAACCGCTCACCCATGACGGTGAAGCAGGGGTGGCTCGCGCCGACGGCGAAGTACTCGCGCTCGGGTGCGACCGTGCAGTCCGCGGACGGGACCACCGGCTCAGGCGTGGCGACGTCGTCACCGCCGGATCGGGTCAGTCACACCCCGACCCCGCTGGCACACGAGGCGCAAGCCCCCACTTCGGCGGATTTCCGAC
The DNA here is from genome assembly GCA_035462375.1 of Jiangellales bacterium. GTDB lineage: Bacteria > Actinomycetota > Actinomycetes > Jiangellales > Jiangellaceae > DASTQL01. The sequence goes on along the minus strand of DATHUJ010000124.1, from coordinate 50,801 downwards.
GGGGCTCCCTGCGTGGTAGGCAGGCCCGGCGAGGCATCCCCGACGACGGACGGGACGGGCGCATGGGCGAGGTGGTCGTGGTCATGGGTGCGGGTCCGGGGCTGGGCCGGGCGGTGGCTACGGCCCTCGCCCGCCGGGACGCGGCGGTCGCCCTGCTCGCCCGCTCGGCGGTGCGGCTGGCGGACCTGGCCGGCGAGGTGAGTGAAGCCGGCCGGGGACGGGCGCTGCCGGTCGCCGTCGACCTCGCCGACGAGGAGTCCGTCCGCACCGCGTTCGCCATGGTCCGGCAGGAGCTGGGCGACCCCACCGTCGTGATCCACAACCCGTCAGTGACGATCGAGGCCGCGGCCACCGCCACGCCGTACGGTGCGCTGGTGGACGCCCTGCGGACCAGTGTCGGGTCCCTGCTCCTGGCGGCCCAGGAGGTAAGCCCGGCCATGCGCGCCGCCGGCCGGGGGACCATCCTGGCGACCGGCTCGCAGGCCGCGCTCGCCGGGTCCACCTGGTCGGCGGCCGTAGGCGTGCAGAAGGCCGCGGTCCGGAACCTGGTGCTCTCGCTGGCCGCCGAGCTCGGCCCGGACGGTGTGCACGTGGCCACGGTCACGGTCATGGGGTCGCTGGGCACGCCCGGCTTCGCGGTCGAGGCGATCGCGGAGGAGTACACCCGGCTCGTCGACGAGACCGGCGGCCCGCCCGACCGGTGGCGTACCGAGGTGGCCTGGCACGCCGGCGGCGCCCGCTGACCCACGCCGCCCCCGGACCTGGGTCCGGGGGCGGCGTCGGTCAGGAGTGGGCGGCTTCGTACTTCGCGACCACCTCGGCGGGGATGCGGCCACGGTCGGAGACCTTGAGGCCCTGCTCCTTCGCCCAGGTGCGGATCGCGGCCGTGTCGGTGCCCGCGCGGGACGAGCTGCGGCCCCGGCCGCCGCGGCTGCGGCCGCCGACCCGGCGGGCCGCCCCCACGTACGAGGCGAAGGAGTCGCGCATCTTCGCGGCGTTCTTGCTCGAGAGGTCGATCTCGTAGCTGACTCCGTCGAGGGAGAAGCTGACGGTCTCGTCTGCGGTCGCTCCGTCGAGATCGTCGACGAGCAGGACCTGGACCTTCTGCGCCATCGCAGGCATCCTTTCCGGAAATGGGCTGCGCCAGGGGATTGTGCGCGGGTACATGAAATCGCACTCATCTGGCTTCCGCAATCCCTGGGAATAGTCCTTGTCAGAACCGTAACAACATGCGGGTGTTGCCCAGGGTGTTCGGCTTGACCCGGTCCAGGTCGAGGAACTCGGCGACCCCTTCGTCGTAGGACCGGAGAAGCTGGACGTACACCTCCGGTTCCACCGGAGTTCCCTCGAGCACCTCGAATCCGTGCCGCTCGAAGAAATCGACCTCGAAGGTGAGGCAGAACACCCGCGAGATCCCCAGCTCCCTGGCCGCGGCCACCAGGCGGTCGAGCAAGGTGGAGCCGACCCCCCGCCCCCGCCACTGCGGATCCGTGGCCAGGGTACGCACCTCGGCGAGGTCTTCCCACATCACGTGCAAGGCCCCGCAACCGATCACAGCGCCCGCCGCCTCCGCGACCCAGAACTCCTGGACGTCCTCGTAGAGCGTGACCATCTCCTTCGACAGGAGGATGCGGTCGTTGGAATAGGCGTCCACGAGGCGGCGGACATGGGGCACGTCGGACGTGCGGGCCCGCCGTACCGAGTATTCAGCAGATGTCGACATTCATGGCTTCACGAGCGGGAACAGGACGGTCTCCCGGATGGTGCGCCCGGTCAGCATCATGAGCAGCCGGTCGATTCCCATCCCCATTCCCCCCGACGGCGGCATGGCGTACTCGAGGGCCCGCAGGAAGTCCTCGTCGACGGCCATGGCCTCGTGGTCACCGCCGGCGGCCAGCAGCGACTGGGCCTCCAGGCGCTCGCGCTGCACGACCGGGTCGACCAGCTCCGAATAGGCCGTCGCGATCTCGGCACCGAAAGCCACCAGGTCCCAGCGCTCGGCCAGGCGCGGATCGTGCCGGTGCTGCCGGGTCAGTGGGGACACCTCGGTCGGGAAGTCGGTGTAGAAGGTGGGTGGCGTCGTCCGGTCCTCGACCAGGTGCTCGTACAGCTCGAGCAGCACGGCGCCCCGTGGCCACGCGGGCTGGTACGGGACGCCCACGCGGTCGCACAGCTTGCGCAGCTCGCCGAGCGTCGTGTCGGGGGTGACCCGCTCGCCGAGCACCGCGGAGACGGCGTCGTCCACGGTCGTCACCGGCCAGTCACCGGAGAGGTCGTGCTCGGTGACCCGCCCGTCGTGGTCGACCCTCCGGGCCACCGGCTCGCCGTACGCGGCGGTCGCCGCCGCCTGGACCAGCTCCTGGGTGAGCACTCGCATCGTGCCGTAGTCGCCGTAGGCCTCGTAGGCCTCGAGCATCGTGAACTCGGGGTTGTGCGACGAGTCGGCCCCCTCGTTCCGGAAGTTGCGGTTGATCTCGAAGACCTTCTCCAGCCCGCCGACGAGGAGCCGCTTGAGGAAGAGCTCCGGCGCGATCCGGAGGAAGAGGTCCATCCCGTACGCGTTGATGTGGGTCCGGAAGGGACGCGCGTTGGCGCCGCCGTGCACCACCTGGAGCATCGGGGTCTCGACCTCGGTGAAGCCGCGCACCTGCATGGACTCCCTGATGGACCGGACCACGGTGGACCGCGTGCGCACCATCTCCCGGGCCTCCGCGTTGACGATGAGGTCCACGTATCGCTGACGGACGCGGGCCTCGGGGTCGGTCAGCCCCTTGTGCTTCTCGGGGAGTGGGCGCAGGCACTTGGCCGTCACGGCCCAGGAGTCGACCAGCACCGACAGCTCGCCGCGGCGGGACGTGACGACCTCGCCCTCGACGCCCACGTGGTCGCCGAGGTCGACGTCGTGCTTCCAGGCGGCCAGGGACTCCGCCCCGACCCGGTCGAGGCTGAGCATCACCTGCAGGTCGCCGGTGCGGTCGCGCAGCGTGGCGAAGCAGAGCCTGCCGGTGTTGCGCGCCAGCATGACCCGGCCGGCGATCCCCACCCGATCGCCGGTGGCGGTGTCGGGCGGGAGGTCCGGGTGCGCAGCGCGCACCTCCGCAACGGTGGCGGTCCGGGGAAACCCCACGGGATAGGGCTCGACGCCCCGCTCAAGCATCCGGTCCCGCTTCGCACGGCGCACCCGCATCTGCTCGGGCAGGTCGTCCGGGTGCCCGTGGTGGCTCATGAGGCGCCAGTCTAGGGAGCCCCGCCCTCGTCCCCCTCGACGCGGGCGCACCGGCGGTGCCACCCTCGACGACAGGAGGTGGGGCGACATGGGTGACGTACGAGTGGTGGACCGCGGGCAGCGGGAGATCGTCGTGTTCCTCGGGGGGACGGTGGACGACTCCATGCGGGCAGCCCTGGACCAGGCGGTGGAGGACGTCGACGCCCTCGAGCACCTGAACATGCTCGACCGGGCGATCGTCGACATGCACGCCGTGGAGTCCATGGACAGCGCCGGAGTCGACTTCCTGCACGCGCTGGCCGAACGCGGCCGCCGGCACGGGTTCGACCTCCAGATGTCCGCGCTGTCCGGGGCCGCGCACCGTGCGCTGGAGCGGGCGGGCTGGTCCTTCGCCGAGCACAGCCCAGCCTCTCCGGCAGACCTCTAGCCCAACCTCTCGCCCCGACGAGGCAGGCGTCCGGCCGCGGTCAGGCGTTCCGGTCGTGCACCAGCCGCAGGCCGATCAGGGTCAGCCACGGCTCCCACCGGTCGACCGTCCGCGACTCGTCGACGACCAGCCCGGCCAGCCCCCCGGTCGCGACGACCGTGATCTCGTCGAGGCGCAGCCCGAGCTCCCCCGCCATCCGCTCCACGATCCCGTCGACCTGGCCGGTGAAGCCGTACAGGGCGCCGGACTGGAGCGCCTCGACGGTGTTCTTGGCGATCACCGTCCGCGGCCGGACGAACTCCACCTTGCGCAGCTGCGCCCCCGCCTCGCCGAGGGCGTCCAGCGAGACGCCGATGCCCGGGGCGATGGCCCCGCCCACGTACTCGCCCCGGCGTGACACCACGTCGAAGGTCGTCGCGGTACCGAAGTCCACGACGATGCACGGGCCGCCGAAGAGGTGGACCGCGGCCAGCGCGTTGACGATGCGGTCGGTCCCGACCTCGCGCGGGTTGTCCATGAGTACGGGGACGCCGGTACGTACCCCGGGCTCGACCACCACGGACGGCACGGTGCCGTAGTACCGCGCGACCATGTCACGCATCTCGTGCAGCACCGAGGGGACCGTCGAGCAGAGCGAGATGCCGGTCACCACCTCGTCCCCGTCCTCGTGGTGCTGCGAGAGCAGGCCGCGCAGCAGCACCATCATCTCGTCGGCCGTGCGCCGCTCGTCGGTCGCGACCCGCCAGTGCTCGACCACGCGGATGTCGTCGGTCGGACCGTCCAGGAGCCCGAGCACGGTCTGGGTGTTGCCGACGTCGATGGCGAGCAGCACTCAGCCCACCTCCCGCAGGTCCAGGGCCAGGTCGAGCACCGGGGCCGAATGGGTGAGGGCCCCCACCGCCAGGTAGTCGACACCGGTCTCCCCGTACGCCCGGGCGCTGTCCAGCGACAGCCCGCCGCTCACCTCGAGCCGCGCCCGGCCGGCCACCGCACCCACGGCCTCGCGCACCTGCTCGGGCGACATGTTGTCGAGCAGGACCAGGACGGCGCCGGCCTCCACCGCCTCGACCGCCCCCGTGACGTCGTCCACCTCGACCTCGACGGGTACGCCCGGGAACCGCTCGACGACCTTGCGGTACGCGGCGACCACGCCGCCGGCCGCGAGGACGTGGTTGTCCTTGACCAGGGCCGCGTCCGACAGCGACATCCGGTGGTTCTCGCCGCCACCGCAGCGGACCGCGTACTTCTCCAGCGGCCGCAGCAGCGGTGTGGTCTTGCGCGTGTCGCGGACCACCGCCCCGGTGCCCTCGAGGGCGTCGGCCCAGCGGCGAGTGGCCGTGGCGACCCCGGAGAGGTGACAGAGCAGGTTGAGCGCGGTGCGCTCGCCGAGCAGCAGGGCCCGGATCGACCCGGTCACCGACACGAGCACGTCGCCGCGGGTGACCCGGTCGCCGTCCGTGGCCCGCTGCTCGACGTCGAGCTCGGCAGCGGCTGCACACGTCAGGACCGCCTCGGCGACCGGGAGACCGGCCACGACCCCGTCGGCCCGGGCCACCAGGTCGGCCGTCCCCTGCCGGTCGGCCGGGACCGTCGCCTCGCTCGTGACGTCCACCCCGCCGGCCAGGTCCTCGTCCAGTGCCGCGCGCACCAGGTCCTCCACATACGCGGGGTCGAGCCCGGCCGCTCGCAGGCGAGCGGCCAGGTCGGGGGGTAGGGTCATCGGCTCTCCGGGGTCGTCGCCGGCAGCGGCCGGAAGTCGGTACGAACCTCGCCGGCGGGATCGAGTCGCGTGACGAGATGGCCGAGCCAGTGCTCGTCGTCCCGCTCGGGGTGGTCCTCGCGCCAGTGGCCGCCTCGGGTCTCCACGCGAAGCGCGGCGTGGCGGGCAAGCACGGCGCCCACCTGCTGCAGGTTCGTGGTCTCCCAGGCTTCGGTCGTCGGCGCACGGCTCCGCCGCTCCTCGGCCAGCCGGGCCAGCCGGATCTCGGCCGTCGCCAGGCTCTCCCCCGTACGGAGGACGCCCGCGCCGGCCGTCATCGCGCCCTGCACGAAGAGACGGGCGTCCGGAGCGAGCAGGCCCGCGGGACCGCCGCGCTCCTCTGGTCCGCCCTGCGGCGGTAGTTCGCACTCGGCGATGTCGACGGCGATCCGGTGCCCGTAGACCAGGCCCTCGAGCAGGCTGTTGGAAGCCAGCCGGTTCGCGCCGTGCACGCCGGTGCACGAGACCTCGCCGCAGGCGTAGAGGCCGGGGACGCTGGTGCGCCCGGTCAGATCGGTCCGGACCCCGCCGCTGGCGTAGTGCTGGGCGGGTGCGACCGGGACCAGGTCCGTGGCGGGGTCGAAGCCGTACGAGCGGCAGCTGGCCACGATCCCCGGGAAGCGCTCCTCGAGGAACTCCGCCCCGAGGGACCGGGCGTCGAGCCAGACGTGCTCGGCGCCGGTCTCCTGCATGGCGGTGACGACGCCCTTGGCCACGACGTCACGGGGCGCGAGGTCGGCCAGCTCGTGCCGCCCGGCCATGAACCGGCGGCCTTCGACGTCACGTAGGACGGCGCCCTCTCCCCGTACGGCCTCGGAGATGAGGGGTTGCTGGCCCTTGGCGGCCCGCCCCAGCCACAGGACCGTGGGGTGGAACTGGACGAACTCCAGGTCCGCCAGCTCGGCGCCAGCCCGCAGCGCGGCGGCCATCCCGTCGCCGGTGGCCACGGGGGGGTTGGTGGTGGAGGCGTAGACCTGGCCGAGCCCTCCGGTGGCCAGGACGACCGCCCGCCCGAGCACTGCGCCGACACCGTCGCGGGCACCCTCGCCGATGACGTGCAGGGTGACGCCGCAAGCCCGCCCGTCGGCGGCGGTGAGTACGTCGATGACGAGCGCGTGCTCCACCACCTCGATGTGGGGGTCGTCGTGCACCTCGCGCAGCGCCTCCATGAGGGCCCGCTGGATCTCGCGACCCGTGGCGTCCCCGCCGGCGTGCGCGATCCGGTCGCGGAGGTGGCCGCCCTCGCGGGTGAGGGCGATGGTCCCGTCCGGCGCGAGCTCGAAGGACGCGCCCATGGCCACGAGCTCACGGACCCGACGCGGGCCCTCGGTGACCAGGGCCCGGACCGCCTCCTCGTCGCAGAGCCCGGCTCCCGCCACGAGCGTGTCGGCCAGGTGCTCCTCGGGGCTGTCCTCCGGGTCGAGCGCGGCCGCGATGCCCCCCTGCGCCCAGGCGGTCGAGCCGGCGTCGAGCCGCGTCTTGGTGACGAGGAGGACGCGCCCGGCCTTGCGGGCCTCGAGGGCGACGGTGAGCCCGGCGATCCCGCTGCCGACGACGACGACGTCGGCCTGCGTGATCCACCCCGGCGCGGAGGCGGCGAGCCGCCGGGGCAGCGTGAGGGTCACCGCGCGACGGTAGCGCCCGGACGCGCGCCCGGGTCGGTCACCCGGGTCGGCGCCAGCGTGAGCCCGATGTTGTCGATCAGCCGCGTGGTGCCGACTCGGGCGGCCACGAGCAGGCGCGCGGCCCCGGTGTCGGGCGCCGGCTCGAGGTCCGGGCCACGGAGCTCGAGGTAGTCGACGTCGACCCCGTCGGCCGCCTCCAGTACTCGCCTCGCGGCTGCGAGCACCGCCGGCCCCCCACCCGCCCCTGCCGCCTCCCCCGCGCGCAGTGCGGTCGACAGGCTCGTCGCCTGCGCCCGTTGCGCCGCCGACAGGTAGCGGTTGCGGCTGGACATCGCGAGTCCGTCGGGTTCCCGTTCCGTCGGCACACCGACGACCTCGTACGGCCAGTCGAGGTCGACCACCATCCGCCGGACGAGCGCCAACTGCTGGTAGTCCTTCTCGCCGAAGACGGCGTACGTGGGGTGCACCAGGTGCAGCAGCTTGCCGACGACGGTGAGCACACCGGAGAAGTGGCCGGGCCGTGCGGCGCCCTCGAGCTCGCGACCGAGCCGTCCCGGGTGGATGCGGACGACTGGCTCCCCGGCGGGGTACATCTCCCCGACGCCTGGCGCGAAGACCCTGTCCACGCCCTCGCGCGCGCACAGGTCGAGATCGGCCTCCAGCGTGCGGGGGTAGCGGTCCAGGTCCTCGCCCGCCCCGAACTGGAGGGGGTTGACGAAGACGGTGACCGTGACGGTGCCGTCAGGGCCGACAGCGTCGCGGGCGGCCCGCACCAGGGTGGCGTGGCCCTCGTGCAGGGCGCCCATGGTCATCACGACCGCCGTCTCGGGCACGTCGTGCGCGAGCTGGTCCTCGAGCAGGTCCGCGCGGGTCCGGACGAGCCGGGGCACGCTCACGTACGTGCCTCGTCGGGACGGGCGGCGAGTGCGTCGAGCAGTGGCTCGGCGTCGGTGGCGCGGAGCCGTCCGGACGCCAGCGCCCGGGCCGCCGTGCGTCGGGCCAGCACCACGTAGGTGCCGGCAGCCTCCGGGGCGACCCGGGTAATCTCCTCGACGTGGGTGGCCACCGTGCCGGCGTCGGCGCGGGCCACGGGGCCCGTGAGGGCGGCATCGCCGGACCGGAGGGCGTTGTCCAACGCAGCGGAGAGCAACGGCGCCAGGCTCTTGGCGGGGTCCTCGACGCCTGCGGCGCGGAGCAGGTCGAGCGAGTCGGCCACCAGCGTGACCAGGTGGTTGGCGCCGTGGGCGAGCGCGGCGTGGTAGAGGCCGCGGGCCTCCTCGGCGACGCGCACCGGCTCGGAGCCCATCTCGACGACCAGCGCCTCGGCCACCGGCCACAGCGGCTCCGGCGCGGTCACGCCGAAGGTCGCGCCGGGCAGGCGCTCCAGGTCGACGGCCGTGCCGGTGAAGGTCATGGCCGGGTGGAGCGCGAGCGGCAGTGCCCCCGCACGCGTGGCCCGTTCGAGCACCGCAGCGCCGAACCGGCCGCTCGTGTGGGCCAGCAGCTGACCGGGCCGGACGGCGCCGGTGGCGACGAGGCCGTCGACGAGCCGGGGCAGCGGGTCGTCGGGGACGGTCAGCAGGACCAGCTCGGCGGCCTCGAGCACCTCGGCGGGGGTGCGCAGGGGCACGCCCGGCAGGAGCGCGGCCGCCCGCTCTCGGCTGGCGTCGGAGACGCCGTAGGCCGCCACGACGCGGTGGCCCGCGCGGGCCAGGGCGGCGCCGAGGACGGCGCCGACGCGTCCGGTGCCCACGACGCCGACGCGCAGCCGTGCAGGGGTGTCGGCAGGGGTCGCTGCCATGGCCTGTCCTTTCCGTTCCAGTCCCTCGCGGGTACCGGACGTACTCGACACGGTCGTCTCCGTGCACGGTACAACGTCGGCGGACACTCTGGACTTCCGTCGTGACCGAGGTCACGGCGCTGCCGACCGGGTGACGCCGGCCCAGCGTGGGGTCCGATCCCCGCTCCCGTGGTAGACCTGCCGAGGCGCGGCCCGGAGTCAGCCCGATCCGCCGAGGAGGCAGTGAATGTCCGGTCCATCGCGATCGGTGGCCGCGGCCGTCGCTCTCGCGGTGGTCGCCCTGGTCACCGGTTGCGGTGAGGACGGACCGTCGCTCCCGGCGTTGCCGACCGAGCTGCCGACCCAGGTGCCGACCGACATGCCGACGGTGGATATCCCGTCGCCGGACATCACAGCCGAGCTACCCACGCTGCCCACCAGATCACCGCGACCCACCGACGACCCGGTGGAGCCGACCCAGGAACCGGCGCAGCCGACCGAGGAACCGGCCCCACCCCCGACCACGGCCGTCCCGGTCGTCCCGCCGACCCAGGATGCCGGCCCGACCGAGGCCTCGGAACCCACACCGGACGCCACGCCGACGCCGACCGCAACCGATGCCACGGCGGCCGCCGCCCAGGACGACGAGGGGGTGCCCTGGTGGGTGTGGCTCCTCGCGGCCCTGCTCCTCGCCGCTGTCGTCGCGCTGCTGGTGATCTGGAACCGGCGACGCGCCGCGCTGGCCGCCTGGGAGGACCGGCTGACCGCGGCCGTCGGCGAGATGCGTTGGGCCGAGGCATCGCTCGTCGCACCGGTGCTGCGAGCCGGGACGGTGGCCGAGGCGGCGGCATTGTGGTCGGCCGGCCGACCCCGGGTGCTGGGCATCGACGAGGAACTGTTCGCCCTCGCCTCCTCGGCACCGGATGACGACCGGCGGGCTCGCGCAGTCCTCCTGCGCGAGCGCCTCGGAGACCTGACCTCCGCCGTGGACGCGGACACGGCCACCGACGCACGGGCCGGCGCCGAAGGGCTCAGGGCTCGTCGTGGCGCGATCGAGCAAGCCCGCGCCGACCTGCTCGCCGCCCTCGCCGCCGCCACCGCTCCCGACCCCGGGGTCTGACCGGCTCCCCGTAGGGTCGGCCGTCGTGCAGGAAGTGCGGCTGCCGACCTGGCGGGAAGCCTGGTGGCGTGCGCTCTACGGGCGCGACGGCTTCTACCGGCGCGAGACGCCCGGCTCGCACTTCCGGACGTCGGTACACGCGTCGGATCTCTTCGCCGGGGCACTGGTCCGGCTGGCCCGGTCGGCAGGTCTACGCCGGGTCGTGGACGTCGGGGCGGGTCGCGGCGAGCTGCTCGCGCAGGTCGCACGGCTCGAACCCGCCTGGGAGCTGCTCGGGGTCGACCTGGTGCCGCGGCCGGCGGACCTGCCGCCGCGGGTCGGCTGGTGCACGTCACTGCCAGCCGACACCACCGACGCCCTGGTGGTCGCCAACGAGTGGCTCGACGTCGTGCCCTGCGAGGTGGTGGAGGTGGGCAGGGACGGTGTCGTCCGAGTGGTGCACGTCGACCCGATCACGGGCGTGGAGAAGCTGGGCGGCGCCGCCGACGAGCCTGCCACCGCCTGGCTGTCGCGGTGGTGGGACCTCGCCGGGGCGCCGCCCGGCGCGCGAGCCGAGGTCGGGACGGACCGGGACGACGCCTGGGTCGGTGTGGTGGGTTCGGTCTCCAGGTGCGTGGTGCTCGCCGTGGACTACGCGCACCGGCTCGGCGCGCGCCCCCCCGGCGGCACCCTGTCGGGCTACCGAGCCGGCCGGCTCGTCGACCCGGTGCCCGACGGCTCGTGCGACCTGACGGCGCACGTTGCCCTGGACTCGTGCGCGGCGGCCGGGACGGCGTCCGGTGCGACGGCGTCGGTGCTCACCACCCAGCGCTCGGCCCTCCGCGCACTCGGGGTGGACGGCCGGCTCCCCTCGTACGGGCTGTCGCAGTCGGACCCTCGTGGCTACCTGTCAGCGCTCGTCCGGGCCGGCGAGGCGGCCGAGCTGCTCCGGCCGGGAGGCCTGGGGGGCTTCGGTTGGCTCGTGCAGGCCGTCGGCCTCGAGCTCCCTCCCGGGCTCGGTCACGCGGACGGGATCCTCGGCTGAACCTGGCGTCGCGGGGACGTCGGCGGGTCCCGCTTCGGCGGCCGAGGGCACCATCCAGCGCTCCGGGGTGTCGGCCCGGCGAGCGGCGCGGGAGCGGTCGGCCTGGTCCATGACGAACTCCCGGGCCTCGGCCGCTGGCCGGTGGCGCACGACGGCGTCGACCGGGCCGGGCGTGGTGTCCACGTACGCCGTCGCCAGGTCCAGCCGTCGCTGGAGTGGTCCCTGGTGCAGGCGGACGCTCTGCGTCTTGGCGTGCGGGACCACCGTGAGGGTTCGGTGCAGGACGCCCTCGCGGACGACGACCACCCGGTCGTCAACGCCGTACGCGAGCCGTCGCCAGGCGATCGGTGCGAACCACACGGCCGAGCGCGGGGCGGGCACGAGGGGGACGGTCAGCGGCTCGGCACCGGGCAGCGCCCGGGCCACGAGGTCGCGGGCGGCGGCCGGCGTCCCGACCGGCAGCAGGATCGACGTCGACACCTCCCCGCCCGGGGACCCGGCGTAACCGGCCACGTCCACCTTGACCTGCACCCAGTCGCGCCACCGCCACAGCAGCGGCTGGTGCAGCGCGACACCCTGCACCCGGCCGGGTGGGACGGTCTGTGCAGTCGTGTCGAGCAGGCCCTTGCGGATGCGCAGCCCGTCGGGCGACTCTGCGATCGTGAACCCGAAGTTGCGCACCACCTGTTGGTAGAGCGCGCTGACGACGGCGATGATCCCCGGGAGCATGAGCGGCAGCACGCCGATCGCCATCTCCTGCGGGCCGAGCAGGCCTGCTGCGACGCCCATGCCCAGGACGAGGAGCGCGCCGACCACGAAGGTGCCCGACAGCAGCGTGGACACCACGAGGTCGGAGAGCGGGACCGAGAGCAACGGGCGTTCCGGCGCCTCGGGCGTGTGGGCGTCGATGCCGGCAGCGCGCGCGAGCAGCTCTGCCCGCAGGGCCAGCGCGTCGTCGGCGGAGAGGTAGGCCAGCGGCGCCTCGGTGCTCCCCCCGCCGGCGACCTCGAGCCGGAGCTCGCTCACCCCGAGGATGCGTCCCGCGAGCGGCCGGACCACGTCGACCGCCTGGAGGCGGTCCAGGCGGACCCGGCGCGATCGCCGGAAGACGACGCCCGAGTCGATCCGCAGGTCGCCGCCGTCGATCCCGTACCGAGTGAACCACCAGGAGGCCAGCCCGGCGACGAAGCCGACGACGGCCACGACCGGGGCGATGATCGCCAGTCGCAAGACCTCGCCCTCGCGGATCGCGTCCTGGCCGCCGAACGCCACGGCGGCGACCAGCCAGACCCAGCCCCGCAGGAGCGGGGTGAGGGGGTGCAGGCGTCGGAAGTGGTCCGGCGTCGGCTGCCCGGCGGGAGGCGCCGGGTCGGCGGGAACGCTGCCCGCCAGGTCTCCGACCGGTAAGCCCTCGGGCCGATCGGTCACAGGCCCGCCGCTCGGGCCTCGCCGAGCGCGGCCAGCCGGTCGCGCAGCCGCGCCGCCTCGGCGTGCGGAAGACCGGGGATGCGGGCGTCGGTCGCGGGCGACGCCGTGTGCAGCTGCACGGTTGCCAGCCCGTAGCGCCGCTCGAGGGGACCCGCCTGGACGTCGACGAACTGCATCCGGCCGTAGGGGACCACGACGAGGGCCCTGAACAGCAGGCCGTGCGTGACGAGCAGGTCGTCCTCCCGCTCGGCGTAGCCCCACGCTGGGACCTGGCGCCCGATGAGCACCCACCCCCACAGCAGGGCGACCACCCACGGCAGGGCCAGCAACCACACCCAGGCCCAGCCCGCCAGTGCCGCGATCGCCGCGACGAGCAGGAACGGGACACCGCACGACAGGGTGAGCGAGATGCGCCGCACCCGCGCCAGGCGCGGCGAGACGCGTTGCCAGCGCTCGCCAGGCGGGGCGAAGACCATGTCCACGCTGTCCGAGCTGTCCACGCCACCGAGGCTAGTCCGCGCGTCCGACGGCGCGATCCGTCGGGCTGGCAGACTCGGTGGGGTGACCGAGACCGTCGTGGGGGTGTCGCCCGGGGACCCCGGCGTGGACATGGTCCTCAACATCGGGCCGCAGCACCCGGCGACGCACGGCGTGCTGCGGTTGCGCCTCGTGCTGGACGGGGAGCGGATCCGCTCCTGTGAGCCGGTGATCGGCTACATGCACCGGGGGGCCGAGAAGCTCTTCGAGGTCCGCGACTACCGGCAGATCATCGTGCTGGCCAACCGGCACGACTGGCTGTCCGCCTTCGCCAACGAGCTCGGGGTGGTGCTGGCCGCGGAGCGGATGCTCGGCATGGAGGTGCCCCCACGCGCGGTGTGGGCGCGAACGCTGCTCGCCGAGCTCAACCGGGTGCTGAACCACCTGATGTTCCTCGGGTCCTACCCGCTCGAGGTCGGTGCGATCACGCCGATCTTCTACTCGTTCCGCGAGCGCGAGGCGCTGCAGCAGGTGATGGAGGAGATCTCCGGCGGCCGGATGCACTACATGTTCAACCGGGTCGGCGGGCTCAAGGAGGACCTGCCGGCCGGGTGGCTCGACAGGGTCGTCGGCGCGGTGGCCGGGGTACGGTCGCGGCTGCCGCACCTCGAACGGCTGGTACTCGGCAACGAGATCTTCCAGGCCCGGACCCGGGGCGTGGGCGTGCTGTCCGCCGAGCTGGTCCACGCGTACGGGGTGTCCGGTCCGATCGCCCGGGCGAGCGGCGTGGAGCTGGACCTTCGCCGGGACGAGCCCTACCTCGCCTACGCCGAGCTGTTCCGACCCGGGGGGCCGGGACGCGTGGTGAGCCGGAGCGAGGGTGACAGCTACGCGCGGTTCGAGGTGCTCCTGGAGCAGGTGAAGGTCTCCCTGGACCTCGCCGACGTGTGCGTGGCGCAGCTGCGCTCACTGCCACGCGGCCCGATCAACCTCAAGCTGCCCAAGGTGCTCAAGGTGCCCGAGGGGCACACCTACTGCTGGACCGAGAACCCGCTGGGCCTCAACGGCTACTACCTGGTGTCCAGGGGCGAGAAGACGCCCTGGCGGTTGAAGCTGCGGTCGGCGTCGTTCAACAACGTGGCCGTCCTGCCGGAGCTGCTGCGCGACTGCCTGGTGGCCGACATGGTGGCGATCCTGGGGTCGATGTTCTTCGTGGTGGGCGACGTCGACAAGTGAGGCGGGCGGGTCGTGGCACCGATGCCACACAGCGATCTTGAGCGATGCTGCAGGCTGGGGGGCGGCGCACCACCAGGCTCGTGGGGTCATGACGAGGCGTCGACGCCTGGTGATCCCACCACCAGGGTGGTGGACGTGGTCATTGGGCCCGGGGCACGAGCTCCCCGGCCACGACGGGGACGGCCAGCGTGTTGCCCGGCGGCGCAAGGGGGCATGCCCACGCCGGGTCGTAGGCGCACGAGGGGTTGTAGGCGAAGTTCAGGTCCACGACGAGCACGCCCGGCGCACCCGGCGGCCCCCCAAGATCGGCACCCTTGACGGTGTCGAGCAGGTAGCGCCCGCCGCCGTAGCTGGCCTGCCCGGCCCCGGCGTCCTTGACCGGGACGAAGAGGCCACCCCCGTACGAGCCCAGCCACCAGGCGTCCAACGACCCGAGCCCCGGCAGCCGCAGCCCTCCCACCCGCACGAAGGGGACGACGCCGTCCGTGCCCGTCGGCACCTCCCACGCCACGGGCCCGACCTCGCGGTCGACCTCGACCTCGAACCGCAGCCCGGGGTCGTAAGGGGCGTACGGCAGGCCGGCGAAGCCCTCCCGGTCCGGCGGCAGCAGCGGGCTCGCCGGGTGCGACCCGAAGAGCTCGTCGCGGCCCACCCTCCAGAGAGCGTGCGCCGCCTCCGGGCCGTCGGGTCCGCCGGCGGCAGCGCGCACCCGCGCGTAGAGCGCGAAGACCCGCCGCCGCCAGTCCAGGATCTCGAGGACGCTCACCCGCCGATGAGCCCCTGGTCCTCCAGGTAGGCGGTCGCCACGTCCGCCGGCTGCTGGCGCTCCTCGTCGACCTGGGCGTTGAGGGTCGCGAGGTCCTCGGTGGTCAGCACGTCGGCCAGGGAGTTCAGGGCGTCCACGACGGCCTGGTCCTCGGCCGTCTCGGCGTTGACCACCGGGACGAGGTTGTCGGCGTTCTGCAGGCCCTGGTCGTCCTCGAGCACGACCAGCCCGAACTGCTCCAGCGTGCCGTCGGTCGAGGCCACCAGGCCCAGGTCGGCGTCACCGTCGGCCACGGCCTGCTTGACCTGCAGCGTCCCGAAGCCCAGCGGCTCGAGACCGGCCACCTGGATGCCGTAGGTCTCCTCCAGGCCCGGCTGGCAGAACGGCCGGTCCGGGCACTCCTCGGTCGCGGCGAGCACGACCGGCTGGCCGAGCGCGCCGAGGTCGGACAGCGAGGCCAGCGAGTTGGCCTCGGCGAACTCCTGGGTGACGGCGAAGGCGTTCTGGTCCACCGCCTGCGCCGGTTCCAGCGCCACCAGCCCCGCCTCCTCGGCCAGCGGGCGCAGAGCGTCCATCGTCTCGTCGATGTCGCTGGAGGCGACGGGCTCCGCGTCGGGACCGTTGGCCTCGCGGTTGAGGTACTCGGCCATCGTTGCGGCGTACTCGGGCACGACATCGATCTGTCCGTCGGCGAGCGCCGGGGCGTAGATCTCCCGGGCGTCGACGGAGCGCACCTCGACCGTGAAGCCGGCGTCCTCGAGCAGCGCTCGGTAGATCTCCTGCATGATCAGCATCTCGGTGAAGTTGGCCCCGCCGACGACCAGCGAACCACCCTCGTCGTTGCCGCTTCCATTGCCACCCGCGGTCTCCTCGGCGCCGCCCTCGAAGGCGTCGTCGTCACCGCCGCAGGCGGTGAGCACCAGTGAGAGCCCGAGGGCAGCTCCGATGAGAGATCTGCGCAGTCGCATGAAGTGACCACCCTTCCGTCCGGTCCGCCTTCTGTGTCCCGTGGTCCGGTCGGACCACGCGTGTCCGGCAGGCGCCCGTACGGATGACGGGGTGGCGCCCGCTGGGTGCAGTCAACTACCCGGTACCGACAACGTCATCCAGGGCACAGTCACAAGACCGTTACGGCTGGGCGGCGGCCACGGCCTCGCCCGGCTCGGCGGACTCCCGGGCACCCGGCGGTCGGGGGACGACGGAACGGAGCCGACCCGCTCGTACCGGGTCGAGCCGCCGCTGCAGGTACTCGAAGGCCAGCTCCACCACCACCGCGAGCAGCCCCACGAGCAGCGCCCCCGCCACGACCTGATCCTGGTTCTGCCGCGTGAAACCCGAGGTGATGATGCGACCCAGCCCCCCGCCCGCGACCAGCGCGGCGATCGTCGCCGTCGCCACGATCTGGACCGCCGCGATCCGCACTCCGTTCATGAGCAGCGGCACTGCCAGCGGCAGCTCGACCCGCCTCAACACCTGGAAGCCCGACATCCCCATCCCGGTCGCGGCCTCCACCACCTCGCGGTCGACGCCGCGCACCCCTACGTACGTGTTGGTGATGATCGGCGGGATCGCGAAGAGGGTCAGCGCCAGCACGATCGAGAAGGTCGAGCGCCCCAGCGGAGGTGGGCCCAGGCTGAAGAGCGCCAGCAGCGCGAACGTCGGCACCGCGCGGCCGACGTTGGAGACGTTGATCGCCAAGGCCCCTCCCCGGCCCACGTGGCCCAACCACACGGCCACCGGCAGGGCGACCGCACAGGCCAGCCCGAGCGAGGCGGCGGTCAGCCCCAGGTGCTCGACCAGGCGGGCCCACACCCCACTGCTCCCCGACCAGTTGGCCGGGTCGAGGAGCCAGGAGAGCGCACCGGTGAGCCAGCCCATCAGGCGTTCGACCCCCGACGCCACGGGGTGGCCACCCGCTGCGCACCGAGCAGGAGCAGGTCGGCGAGCACGGCTAGCACGACGCACAGGATCGACGCCGTCAGCACCTCGGCCCGGAAGAAGGAGTTGAGCCCCCGGCTGATCAGGTTGCCCAGCCCGCCGAAGCCCACGATGACGCCGATCGTGGTCAGCGCGACCGTCGACACGGCCGCCACCCGGAGCCCGGCGAAGACGCTCGGCAGCGCCAGCGGGAGCTCCACCCCGAACAGCAGGCGCCCCGGCCCGTAGCCCATCCCTCGGGCCGCCTCGCGGACGTCCTCGGGCACGCCGTCGAAGCCGGCCAGGAAGTTGCGGACGAGGATCGTGAGCGAATAGAGGGTCAGGCCGGTCACGACGGTTGCCACCGCGAGACCGGTGAACGGCAGCAACAGCGAGAACATGGCGAGCGACGGGATCGTGTACAGCGCGGTCGAGACGCCGACCACCGGGCCGCGGAAGCGCGGGAGCCGGCGGGCGAGCAAGGCCATCGGGAAGGCCAGGAGGGTGCCCAGGGCCACCGAGACCACCGTGATGAGCACGTGCTCGGACAGGGCTGCACTGATGTCGGGCCACCGCGTCCGGACGTACTCGGGGCAGATCCATGCGTTGCGCTGCAGGCAGTCCTCGGCGAGGGTGGTCGCGTGCGCAGCGGCGACGATCACGGCGACGACCGTACCGGCGATCCGATGATCCGTCTCGACGGCGTCCGCAAGGAGTACGCCGACGGGACGGTCGCCGTCCACGACCTGACTCTCGACGTCCCCCGCGGTTCTCTTGTCACCCTGGTGGGCCCCTCGGGGTGCGGCAAGACGACGACCATGAAGATGGTCAACCGGCTGGTCGAGCCGAGCGCCGGGCGCATCCACGTCGACGGCCGTGACGTCACCCACGTGGACCCCGTCCAGCTGCGCCGAGGCATCGGCTACGTCATCCAGCAGGTCGGGCTCTTCCCGCACCGCACGGTGCGGGGCAACGTCGCCACCGTCCCGCACCTCCTCGGCTGGGACCGGGGGCGCGCCAAGGCCCGCGCAGGCGAGCTCATGGAGCTGGTCGGGCTCGACCCCGACCTGCACGGGCCCCGCTACCCGCACGAGCTCTCCGGCGGTCAGCGGCAGCGCGTCGGCGTCGCGCGAGCCCTCGCGGCGGACCCGCCGGTGCTGCTCATGGACGAGCCGTTCGGCGCGGTGGACCCGGTCGCCCGGGAGCGCCTGCAGGCGGAGTTCCTGCGCCTACAAGCCGAGCTGCACAAGACAATCCTCTTCGTCACACACGACATCGAGGAGGCGGTGCGGATGGGAGACCGCATCGCCGTCTTCCGCCAGGGCGGGCATCTCGAGCAGTACGACACCCCGGCGAGCGTGCTCGGGGCCCCGGCCACGCCGTTCGTGGCCGACTTCGTGGGGGCCGACCGCGGCCTCAAGCGGCTCTCCGTCACGCCCGTCATCGAGTCCGACCTCGACCACCCGGTCGTCGTACGCACGCACGAGTCGCTGGCCGAGGCCGGCGAGGCGCTACGCCGCTCCGGGGAGCGGTGGGCCGTCGTCCTCGACTCGGCCGGCCTGCTGCGCGGATGGATCGGGACCGAGATGACGTCGGGCGCCGGCGTCGTGTCCGACCGCGCCCGCCGCATGGAGGCGACCGTCACCCTGGGCGACCCGCTCAAGGACGCCTTCGGCGAGATGCTCCAGCATGACGCCGGGTGGATCGCGGTCGAGGCGGCGGACGGGCGCTACCTCGGCGTGCTCACGCCCGCGCGCCTGCACGAGGCGTTGCGCCGCTCTGTCGACGCCGACGCCCGCGGCATCGAGCCGGGGGACGTGCAGCTGGACTCGGTACGGGGCGCCTGACCGCCGTACTGGGAATGGTTGCCGAACCGGCGTCAGGCGCTGCGCTCGGCAGGGCTCTCGTCGTCGCGCGGCAGCAGGCCGAGGCGCGCCCGGTCCTCCCAGGTGATCAGGTCGACGACCGTCGGCGCCTCGGCCAGGTCGGGCCACAGGTCCTCCCAGCCGACGCCGTCGCTGAGACGTACCAGCTCCTGGCTCGATGCGTCGGCATCGGCCGCCTCGCGCGCCGCGAGCGTCGCCCGCGCCGCCGCGATCTCGGCCTCGACGGCGTCGAGGCGTTCGCGCATGGTCGCGACCCGCCCGTCGGCCAGGTCGAGCATCCCGACCAGGTGGGCGGTGAAGGCCCGGTGCTCGTCGGCGTGGCGCTCGTGCTCGCGGGCGTAGGCCGCCGCCTGGCCGGCCCGCACCGCGGCGATCTCCACCCGACCGCGGCGCTCGACCCGCCGGAGAACCACCCCCAGCACCACCGTCGCGACCACGCCGCCGACCGCCGCGACGACCAGCAGCGGCCCGCCCCGCAGCACGGCGGCGGCCGCGAGAGCGGCAGTCGCGAGGGGGGCGACGACGGCGACCAGGCGGACGGCGTGGAATCGGCGACGGTGCCGGACGGGGGCCATGCTGCGGAGCGTATCGACCCGGCCGCCACGGACCTGCGCACCACGCCGCAAGCCTGCCGAACGCGTTTCGGGTCGAGTCCCAGGGCCGCGGCTCTCCTCGCTCCTCGCGGGCGCCGGGCGGGGCTCAGCCCGCCGGGCGTACACCTCCGCCGTCGGGCGGGGAGGCGGGGTCCTCGTCGGCGCCGGGGGGCACCCGGCAGGCGCGTTCGAGGACGAGGCCGGACACGGAGACGGCGACCCCGGCCAGCGCCGTGAGCCCGGCCACGACGACCCGCTCGCGCCCCAGCGAGGCGGGCTGCACCTGCGCGTACAGGAGGACCACCCCGGCGTAGCCGCCGGCGACGACCGCGCCGGTGACGGCCGCGGCCTGCGCCAGAGCGAGGAGGCGGGTGACGCGCAAGGCGTTCATGCGGCGGTCGTACCGGCGCTCGAGCACCCAGCCGCGCACGACGCGGGCGGACACGAGCAGGACCACGGCGAGGAACGCGAGCAGGGCGGGGGTGACGCGAGGGGTGATGGGCAGTGATCCGGTGACCGCGTCGACGATGCGACCGAGCGACCAGCCGACGACGACTGCAGCGGCGGCCAGCGCGACGAGCAGGCGGACCCGGGTGGGACGCACGAAAGGCGGTGCGTCAGCCCGGCAGCTCGAGCTCGTCGCCCGTACGCCGGACTCCGGCGTGCCCGACGGACTCGGAGAGGTCGCCGACCACGCCGACGCCGGGGACCTCGAAGTCGGGGTCGACGTCGGCCCACGGGGTCAGCACGAAGGCACGGTCCGCCAGCCGCGGGTGCGGCACGGCGAGGTCGTCCTCCACGACGACTCGGTCGCCCACGGCGAGCACGTCGACGTCGAGGGTGCGCGGGCCCCAGCGCTCCTCGTGGGTGCGGCCGAAGGCGTCCTCGACGGCGTGCGCTCGCTCCAGGAGCGATCGGGCAGAGAGCGTGGTGTCGACGACCAGGACGGCGTTGAGGAACAACGGCTGCTCCTCGGGCCCGCCGACCGGCTCGGTCTCGTAGACCGGCGACACTGCCACCGGGACGATCTCCGGCGACTCCGTGAGGGAGTCGACGGCGGCCTGCAGGTAGTCCAGCCGGTCGCCGAGGTTGCTGCCCAGGGCCAGGGCCGCCCGTCGGATGGGGCGCATCTCACCCGTCAGGGTGTCGGCGTCCACGACATGGGGGTTGGGGGTGCTCACGGCCGAGTCCTCCGGATCGTCAGGGTCACGTCGTCGAAGGGCACCGTCACGGGCGCCTCGGGCTTGTGCACGGTCACGTCGACCTCCTCCACACGCGGGTCGTCGAGACAGCGGTCGGCGATCCGCTGGGCGAGCGTCTCGACGAGCCGGACCGGCTCCCCGGACACGATCGCCACCACGTCGTCGGCGAGAGTCCCGTAGTCGACCGTGTCGGCCAGGTCGTCGCTGGAGGCGGCGGGCCTGGTGTCGACGCCGAGGACGACGTCGACCCGGAACCGCTGCCCTTCCGCACGCTCCTCCGGGAACCAGCCGTGGTGCCCCGAGGCGGTGAGGCCGAGCAGCGCGATGCGGTCCGGCACCCTCCCGACCCTAGCGGCATCGCGGTGCTGCGTGCCGACCTGGGTGCGGCGGGTGTCCGGTCACCGGTCCGCGTTTGCCTCGGGCGACCGGCCTGGGTGAGGGTGGAAGCACAGCCCGCCCACCCCGACCGGGAGGTCCCGCGGTGACCGAGCGCGACTCCGACAGCCTGCTCCCCATGCTGACCAGCGACGTCGAGCACGTGGTGAGGTTCACACCGTCGTGGCGGGGTTACGCCCGGTCCGAGGTCGACGCGTTCGTCACTCGCACCGAACGGGAGCTGAGCGCCTTGCGGGCCAGGGTCGAGGACCTGGAGGCCGCCCTGCGTGAGACGGCGGGCCGGCACGACGAGACGGCCGCCGAGGCCGCGCGGTGGAAGGCGTTGTACGAGGACTCCGTGCCGCCCTTCGAGGAGCTCGGCACCCGGGTCGCCGAGATCCTTGGGCTGGCCGAAGCCGAGGCCCGCGAGCGCGTCCGGGCGGCGGAGGACGAGGCCTCGGGCCTCGTCGGGGAGGCCGGGGTGCGGGCCGCGAGCATGGTCACCGAGGCGGAGGAGCGCGCCTCGACGCGCGAGACCCAGGCGGCGGAACGGGCCACCGCGCGTGAGGCGGAGGCCGAGCAGCGGGCCGCGGACACGGTCGCCTCGGCGGAGCGCCGGGCCACGGAGCTCCAGGATGCCGCCGAGCAGCGAGCTTCCGCGCGCGAGGCGGAGGCCGCCGCCCGCGTGGAGCAGCTGCAGCAGGAGCACGCGACCCTCGTCGAGCGGCTGTCGGGGATCCGCGACGTGCTGAGCCAGCTGCCGGGGCTCGGGCCCGCCGCAGCCGCCGGTCTGGCAGTGGCGCCGGAGGACGTCGCTCCCGAGGCGCCGGTCGACGTCGCGCCGGCCGAGGACGCCGACGCCACCCAGCTCGTGACGCCCGTCGCCGACGACGAGCCGGCCGACCCGGACGCCACGGTGGTGGGTGTCGTCCCCGCCGTGGACGAGACGCAGGTCCAGCAGGTCGTGCGTGAGCCCGGGTCCGCACGCGCCGCCGCTGACCACACCGCTCGTCCGGCCGCTCCGCCCCGCAGTTGATCATCGGTGGACGGGCGCGGGGGCGCCCGGCCGGCCTGCGCCTCAACGGCCGCCCGGCTGCAGCACCGGGGAGGCGTGGTGCACCCACAACCGCCAGCCTCCCGTCGTGCGGCGGAAGACGTTGGTCGCCACCGCGTGCCCGCCGGCGAAGCTCGTCGTCGGCATGCCTTCCGGGGCGCTGAGCATGTTCTCGGTGCAGGTGACGACGGCGGTCTCCCCGTGGACCTGCACCTCGAGGTCGGTGAGGACGAACTGCAGGTACGGGGTGCCGGCCATGACCGCGGCCCAGGAACGCAGGACACCGGCCCGGCCGTGGATCGGCTCGAGGCCCGGGTGCACGCACGCGGCAACGGCGCCGTCTCGCTCGTCGACCCAGACCGCCTCGAGCGCGTCGAGGTCCCCCTGCTCCACGGCGTCGTAGAAGGACTGGTTCGCCTCGAGCACCGCGCCCTGGGCGCCCGGGTCGCTGGACGAGGCGACTCCGCTGGTCGCCGGGCTCACCGCCCGGCCGCCGGCTCTCGGCCCCACCGGGCAGCCACCCGGACGGCGTCCAGCGACGGCGGAACCTCGTGCACCCGCACGCACCAGGCCCCGGCCTGCGCGGCGAAGGCGGAGAGCACGGCGGTGGCGGAGTCACGCCCCTCCGGCGGCCTCGGCTCTCCGGTGACCGGGTCGGCCAGCAAGCGGCCCAGGAAGGCCTTGCGGGAGGCTCCGACCAGGAGCGGCCGACCGAGCGCCGTGAGCTCGCCGAGGCGGTGCAGCAGTGCCCAGTTGTGCTCACCGGTCTTGGCGAAGCCGATCCCGGGGTCGAGCACGATCCGCTCCGCGTCGACCCCCGCCGCCAGTGCGGCGTCGACCCGGTTGCCTAGCTCCCCGGCGACCTCCCTCACGACGTCGTCGTAGCGCGCCCGCTGCTGCATGTCGGAGGAATGGCCGCGCCAGTGCATGAGGACGACCGGGACGCCGGCCGAGGCCACCAGCGGGAGCATCTCCGGGTCGGCGAGGCCGCCGGACACGTCGTTCACCAGGGCAGCGCCCGCCTCGAGGGCTGCGTCGGCCACCTCGGCCCGCATGGTGTCCACGGACACGACGACCCCCTGGCCGGCCAGGGCGCTCACGACGCGGAGGACCCGGCGCAGCTCCTCCGCCACCGGTGGACGCTCCGCACCAGGTCGCGTCGACTCGCCCCCCACGTCCACCAGGTCGGCTCCTTGGGCGGCGAGGCGGAGGCCGTGCGTGACCGCGTCGGCCGGCTCGTACCAGCGACCGCCGTCGGAGAAGGAGTCCGGCGTGACGTTGACCACGCCCATGACCAGGCAGCGCTCACCGGCCGCCGCCGCCTCGTCCCGCAACCGGGGCAGTCCCGAGAGCCCCGCCGCGGGCCGCCCCGCCTGCAGCCCGGAGCGACCCGGCTGGGCGTCGGGCCACACGGTCATCTGGCCACCCTACGGCGGTTCAGCGACCGAGGATCAGAGCCATCGCCTCGGCCCGCGTGGCGGGGTTGCGCAGCACACCGCGCACCGCGCTCGTCACCGTCTTGGCGCCGGGCTTGCGTACCCCGCGCATGGTCATGCACAGGTGCTCGGCCTCGATCACGACGATCACACCGCGCGGGCGGAGGAACTGCACCATGGCCTCCGCGACCTGGGTGGTGAGGCGCTCCTGCACCTGCGGGCGCTTGGCGTAGACGTCGACCAGCCGGGCCAGCTTCGACAGGCCGGTGATCCTGCCGTCGGCGCTCGGGATGTAGCCGATGTGGGCGCTGCCGTAGAAGGGCACGAGGTGGTGCTCGCAGCTCGACGCCAGCTCGATGTCCTTGACCAGCACGAGCTCGTCGTGGCCGAGGTCGAAGGTCGTGGTGAGCACGTCCTCGGGCCGCTCGTGCAGCCCGCGGAACATCTCCCGGTACGCCCGGGCGACCCGCGCCGGGGTGTCGCGCAGGCCGTCGCGCTCGGGGTCCTCGCCGATCGCCGCGAGGATCTCGCGGACGGCCGCCTCCACCCGTGCCGCGTCGTACGGGGCGGGGACGCCGACCGGGATGCCCGCCAGGGCCCCGTCGGCCACCGGCTCGGCCACCACCTCAGCCCTCGACGGGCTGGTCGACGGGCGGGGGTCCCGTGCCTCCGCTCCCGCCCGTACCAGCGGCGGCGCCGTCGCCCGCCGGCGAGCCGACCGGGTGCCCGTTGGGCGAGCCGTTGGCGACCGTCGACGGCGGCACGGTGACCGGCGGGATGTCGGACGGCCGGCGGGTGGACGAGCCGGTCCACGCCGGGCGGGGAGCACGCTTGCGCACAGGCTCGAAGATCCGCGCCACGGCCTCCTTGTCCAGCGTCTCCTTCTCGAGCAGCTCCGTGACCAGGTGGTCGAGCACCTCTCGGTTGTCGACGAGCGCGTCGAAGGCCTCCTGGTGCGCGGTGTCGATGAGCTTGCGCACCTCATCGTCGACCTGCGCAGCGACGCTCTCGGAGTAGTCGCGCTCGTGGCCCATGTCGCGGCCCAGGAACGGCTCGCCGCGGTCGGTTCCGAACTTGACGGCACCCAGCCGCTCGGTCATGCCGTACTGGGTGACCATCCGACGGGCCACGTTGGTGGCCTTGTCGATGTCGTTGGCCGCCCCGGTGGTGGGGTCGTGGAAGACCAGCTCCTCCGCGGCCCGGCCGCCCAGCATGTACGCGAGCTGGTCGAGCATCTCGTTGCGCGTGGTGGAGTACTTGTCCTCCTCGGGCAGCACCATCGTGTAGCCCAGTGCCCGGCCCCTCGGCAGGATGGTCACCTTGTGCACCGGGTCGGTGTGGTGCATGGCGGCGGCCACCAGGGCGTGCCCGCCCTCGTGGTAGGCCGTGATGCGCTTCTCCTTGTCGTTCATCAACCGGGAGCGCTTCTGGGGCCCCGCCACGACCCGGTCGATGGCCTCGTCGAGCGCCGCGTTGTCGATCAGTCGCGCGCTCGTCCGGGCGGTGAGCAGGGCGGCCTCGTTGAGCACGTTGGCCAGGTCGGCGCCGGTGAATCCCGGCGTCCGGCGGGCCACGGCCATGAGGTCGACGCCCTCGGCCAGCGGCTTGCCGCGCGAGTGCACCTGGAGGATCTTGAACCGGCCGTCGAGGTCCGGCGGCTCGACGGAGATCTGCCGGTCGAAGCGGCCGGGCCGCAGCAGCGCCGGGTCCAGGATGTCGGGCCGGTTGGTCGCGGCGATGAGGATGATGTTGGTCTTGACGTCGAAGCCGTCCATCTCGACGAGCAGCTGGTTCAGCGTCTGCTCGCGCTCGTCGTGGCCGCCCCCCATGCCAGCGCCGCGGTGCCGGCCGACGGCGTCGATCTCGTCGACGAACACGATCGCGGGGGCGTTCTCCTTCGCCTGCGTGAACAGGTCGCGAACCCGGGAGGCGCCGACGCCCACGAACATCTCGACGAAGTCCGAGCCGGAGATGGAGTAGAAGGGCACCCCCGCCTCACCAGCGACGGCGCGAGCGAGCAGCGTCTTGCCCGTGCCCGGAGGGCCGTACAGGAGGACGCCCTTGGGGATCTTGGCGCCGACGGCCTGGAACTTGGCCGGCTCGGAGAGGAACTCCTTGATCTCGGTGAGCTCCTCGATGGCTTCGTTGCAGCCGGCGACGTCGGTGAACGTGGTCTTGGGGGTGTCCTTGGTGAGCAGCTTGGCGCGGGACTTGCCGAACTGCATCACCCGGCTGCCACCGCCCTGCGCCTGGTTGAGGAAGAACAGGATCAGCGCCGCCAGCAGGATGAACGGGATGAGCGTGAAGAGCAGGCTGCTCCAGACGCTGGGCTGAGGGTTGTCGACGTCGAAGCCCTCGTCGAGCCGTCCCTCGTCCTCGAGGGTGCGCAGGCGGTCGATGACCTCGGGGCCCTGACCGTCGACGTACTGCGCCTGGATCCGGTCGCCGTTGTCGAGGGTGAGCTGCACCTCGTGCTGGTCGGACCCGATGATCTTCGCGGACCGGATGTTGCCGTCGTCCAGCGCGTCGAACATCTGCGAGGAGTCGACGCGTTCGAACCCGGCCCCCGCCGACAGCAGGTTGCTGACGACGACGAAGCCGAGCACGACGAGCACGAGCCACATGAAGGGCCCGCGGAGGAAGCGCTTGGCGTTCATGATGCGAGCCTGCGAGGCCCGTACCTCCTACCTGTGACGACAGCCGGTGCCGGTGACGGTCGGACGGCCGCTCCGCAGGATCGGCCAGGTCTCTCGACGGTACACCGCGCCGAGGACGCCCGCCCAACGCGGCGACCCCGGCGAGTGGGCAACGTCGCAGGTGAGGCGGGTGTTCCCGGCGCTGTTCCGGAGTCAGGTGTAGACGTGCGGGGCGAGGGTGCCGACGACCCTCAGGTTGCGGTAGCGCTCGGCGTAGTCGAGCCCGTAGCCGACCACGAACTCGTTGGGGATGTCGAAGCCCACGTAGCGCACCTCGACCGCGGTCTTGGCGGCCTCCGGCTTGCGCAGCAGCGCGCAGATCTCGACGCTGGCGGGGCCCCGGGAGCGGAGGTTCGCCACCAGCCAGGACAGGGTGAGCCCGGTGTCGATGATGTCCTCGACGACCAGCACGTCGCGGCCGGTGATGTCGGTGTCGAGGTCCTTGAGGATGCGCACGACGCCGCTGGACTGGGTGCCCGAGCCGTAGGAGGAGACGGCCATCCAGTCGGTCTCGACGTGCCGCCCGAGTGCACGGGAGAGGTCGGCCATGACCATGACGGCACCCTTGAGGACGCCCACGAGCAGCAGGTCGCGGCCCTGGTAGTCGCGCTCGATGTCGGCGGCCAGCTCGGCCAGCCGGTCCCGGATGGTCGCCTCGTCGAGCAGGACCCGCTCGAGGTCCGCGTCGATGTGCTCCACGTCCACGAGCGCAGCCTCCCACACCGTCCCTGCAGTCACACCAGCCGCACTCGGGCGCCCTCCCGCCGGGCCCGGACACCACCCGGGAGGTCGACCCATGACTGTCCCCGCCACCCGGTGACCAGCGCTTCCACCGCCCGTACGTGGGCCGCGGTGAGGTCCGTCGCCGGGCTGCCCGCCCCGAGGGCCGCCCGCCGCAGGACCCGACGTCGTACGGCGGGGGGCAGCGCGGCCAGGGCGGCGACGTCGAGGCCCTCGGGGTCCGCGGGGACCCCGGCGGCCCAGGCGTCGAGCGCGTCGGCGTCGTCGCGGAGCAGATCGGCGCTCCGGGCCAGGGCAGCGGCGATCCCCGGACCGAGCTCGGCCTCGAGAACGGGCAGCACCCGGTGGCGCAGCCGGGAGCGCGCGTAGGACGGGTCGTCGTTGTGCGGGTCCTCCCAGGGCAGCTCGCGGGACTCGTCCACGGGTGCGGCCCCACGCACTGCGTCGCGGGGCAGCCCGAGGAGCGGTCGCAGCCACCGCCCCGTGACGGGGGCCATCCCTCCCAGCGAGCGGGCCCCGCTGCCGCGGGCGAGACCGAGCAGGACGGTCTCGGCCTGGTCGTCGCGCGTGTGGCCGAGCAGCACGGCGGCGTCGCCGTGCCGCCGGGCGGTGGACTCGAGGGCCTCGCGCCGGGCCCGGCGAGCCGCTCCCTCCGGCCCATCCGGACCGGCCACGCGCAGGTGAACCGTCTCGACGGGGTCAAGCCCCGCGGCCACCAGGTGGGCGGCGACGGATCGGGCGCGGGCGGCCGACCCGGGCTGGAGGCCGTGGTCGACCGTGACGGCCCCGGCCCGCCGGTCCGGCTCGTGCCGTGCTTCGTGGGCGAGTGCAGCGGCCAGGGCCAACGAGTCGGCGCCGCCCGAGCAGGCGACCAGGACGGTGCGGTCGGGTTCGAGTACGCGCAGCGCCTGCCGGACGGCGAGCCGGACGGCGGCGACGGGCGGGGGTGGCCCCACGGCCCGATCCTGCCGCAACTCCGGGCTCAGCCGAGGCCACAGCCGGCCGGGGCGGGTGCGGCCGCCTCAGGCGGTGACCGCCGGCCGGCCGTGCACGCGCCGCACCCAGGCCTCCGGGTCGGAGATCTCCTGCAGGGTGGGCAAGGTCTCGGGGGACTCCCACACCCGGTTGAAGCCGACCATCCCGACCCGGTCGACGGCCCCGCGGACGAAGCGCGCACCGTCGCGGTACTGCCGCATCTTGGCCTCGAGCCCGAGCAGGCGGCGGACGGTGCGGTCGAGGCCGCTGCTGCTGCGACGGCGGCGCTGGAACTTCGCCCGGATCTCCTCCACCGACGGCACCACCTGGGGTCCGACGCCGTCCATGACCACGTCGGCGTGCCCCTCGAGCAGGGACATCGTCGCGGTGACCCGATCGAGGACGACCTTCTGCTCCGGCGACTGGACCAGGTCGATGAGGGACGGGCCCCCGGAGTCGCCGCCGCGGGCGGACTCCACCACCGCCTCGACGACCGCCCGCACCCGGGACAGCAGCACCGACGGGTCGACGTCGGTGGCCTCGACGAACCGGGCGACGTTCGAGCGCATGTGGTCGCGCAACCACGGCACCGCGGTGAACTGGACCCGATGCGTCTCCTCGTGCAGGCAGACCCACAGCCGGAAGTCCCGCGGGTCCACCTCCAGCTCACGCTCCACGTGCACGACGTTCGGGGCCACCAGCAGGAGGCGGCCCGCGGCACCGTTCCCGTCGCTCCAGAACGGGTCGAACTGGCCGAGCACCTTGGAGGACAGGAAGGCCAGGAGGGCGCCGGTCTCCACTCCGGTGAGCTTGGGCCCGGCGACCTCGACGATGGGGGACGACGGCCCGGGACGAGCGGCCCGCAGCTTGGCGACCAGCGGGTCGAGCAGCTGGCGCATGCCGTCGGCGTTGGCCTGCGACCAGCCTCCGCGGTCCACGACGACCAGGGGCGCGGGCGCCGAGGACCCGTCCATACCGGTGTACGAGCGGACCGGGTCCTCCGCGGACGCGGCGAACGCCCGCAGGTCGGCGACCACCGCCCGTGCCTCCGTCGCGTCAACGACGGGTCCCGCCGGGGCCAGCCGCCGGGCCGTCGCCACGGCGAGGTCCCAGTCGACCATGTCGGCGGGACGCCCGGACCCTTCGGCAGCGCTCGTCATGCCCGCCACGGTACGTCAGGCGCCCGTACCGAGCCGGTGGCCTCAGGGGCCGCCCCTCGCCGCGGCCGGGGCGCACCCACAAGCGGAGAGGGTGGCGGCCACCGCGTCCAGCGCCTCCCGCGCACCCGCGGTGCCACCGGGAGGGACGGCATCGGCCAGGACGGCGAAGGCGTAGGTGGTCCCAGTCTCGGCCGTGACGACGCCGGCCAGCGACCCGACACCGGTCAGCGTGCCCGTCTTCGCACGCACCCCGCCGGCACCCGCGAGCGCCGCCTCGTCGTCGAACCGGCTGTCGAGGGTCCCCGTGAAGCCGGCCACCGGCAGTCCCGTCACGGCAGACCGCAGCCGGGGGTGGTCCGGTGAAGCAGCGAGTGCGAGGGCGTCGGCGAGCAGTCGCGGCGGCACCGACGACCCGCGGGCCAGACCGCTCGCGTCCCGCAGTTCGGCCCCGGTGACGTCGAGACCGAGCCCCGCCAGGACGGCCGTCAGCGCCTCGGACGCGCCCGACTCGGAGGCGGGCCGGCCGGTCACGAAGGCCGCATGCCGCCCCAGCACCTCTGCCGCGTCGTTGTCGCTGGTAGCCAGGACGTACTCGACGACCGAGTCGAGCGGCGCCGACCGGACGACACCGAGCTGGCTGGAGCCCCGAGGCACGGGCACCCGCTCGACCCCGCCCTCGACGGCGACGCCGGACGTGGCCAGCAACCGGGCGAAGGCCTGGCCGGCCGCGACCGCGGGATCCGGCGATCGGCCGACGGCGCGCGGCGACGCCCGGCCCCCGTCGACGGCGAGCGCGCTGACCGGCGACACGACTCCCGCGCCGACGTAACCGGGTTCCCAGTCCGGGTCCACCGCCGGGCCGCTGAAGAAGCGATCGTCCACCGCCACCCGCACCGGCCCGGCGCCGGCCGCACGCAGCGCATCGGCCGTGACGGTCGCGAGGTCGGGGAGCGGGGTGGGCTCCGGCACCCCCGACGGGTCCGGATCCGCGGTGAGCAGGGGGTCACCGCCCCCTACCAGCACCACGGTCCCCCCGTCGGGGGTGAGCACCGCGCGGGTGCTGAAGCGGGTCTGCGGGCCCACCGCCTGCAGCACGGCGACCGCGGTGAGGACCTTGAGCGTGCTCGCCGGCGTCTGCCCGCGCCCGTCCTCGAGCCGGTACGCGAGGGCGCCCGACGACAGGTCGACCACCGCGACACCCACCCGGCCGCCCAGCCGTGGATCGGCCGCCACGGGGCCCAGCACGTCAGCCACCGCAGGCGCCGACGGGTCGACCGGCTCCGGCGTCGCGGCCGCGAGCACGACGGGGGGCGCGGAGGGCTCGCTGGTGCTGGGCGAGGCCGACGGTGACGGCGACGGGGCCGGCGCGTCGCGCCCGGGCCGCACGAGCGACCCCACGACGAGCGCCACGACCGCGAGCAGGGCGCCGGCGACGACGACCACGGCGGCGCGGCGAGACATCATTCACCCCCGACGCGGTTCCGGTCGCGGCCACGGTACGGGAGACTGCCCTCCAGCCGAGACCTGGAGGGTTTGCTGTGGCAGTGGAGCCGATGGAGTTCGACGTCACGATCGAGATCCCGGGCGGGAGCAGGAACAAGTACGAGCTGGACCACCACAGCGGTCGGATCAAGCTCGACCGCCGGCTCTTCACGTCCACCCGCTACCCCTCGGACTACGGGTTCATCGAGGACACGCTCGGTGAGGACAGCGACCCGCTCGACGCCCTGGTCCTCATCGACGAGCCGACATTCCCGGGTTGCCTGATCCGTTGCCGTGCCATCGGCATGTTCCGGATGACGGACGAGGCCGGCGGCGACGACAAGGTGATGTGCGTCCCGGTGGACGACCCGCGCAAGGAGCATCTGCGCGACATCCACCACATGCCCGAGTTCGAGCGGCTGGAGATCCAGCACTTCTTCGAGGTCTACAAGGACCTGGAGCCTGGCAAGTCGGTCGAGGGTGCCACCTGGGTCGGCCGCAGCGAAGCCGAGGCGGAGATCCGTCGCTCGTACGAGCGGGAGCGCGAGCGAAAGGAGAAGGCCGGCGACGACGGGCACTGAAGACGGCCGCGGCTCACACCCGGCCGTAGAAGGCGGGCGTGACCCAGTAGAAGACGCTCTGCTCCTCGACCGGCTTGCCGGTCCGCGGTGCGTGGATCATCTGACCGTCGCCCACGTACAGCCCGACGTGGTAGACCCCCGATGCCTGGCCGTTGGTGGACCAGAACACCAGGTCACCCGGGAGGAGCTCCCCGTACGGGACCCGGGTGACGGCCCGGGCCTGAGCCACGCTCCAGTGCTGCAGGGCCACCCCGCCCCGCTCCCATGCGCGCATCGTGAGGCCGGAGCAGTCGTAGGCGTCCGGTCCCGACCGGCCCCAGCCGTACGGCTTGCCGACCTGGGTCCGCGCCCATGCGACGGCCGCCGCTGCGCCCGCCTCCGTGTAGTGGTTCCCGTACGTGCCTGAACCGAAGGTCTCGCCCGGCGCGGGGCCCGGCGGCGGCGCGACACCCGGGGGCACCGGACCGGTCGCGGGGTCCGCCGGTTCGGCCGCGCGCTCGGCCTCGGCCTCTGCCGCCTCGCGGGCGGCCTGCTCCGCGGCCCGTCGGGCCTCCAGCTCGCGCTGGTGCGCCGCCGCGGCGGCGAGCGCCTCCTGCCGCTCCCGCTCCAGCTGCACGGTGGTCTCGCGGGCGGCGGCGAGCTCGGCGAGCAGGCGGTCCCGCTCCGCCTCGGCCTCGGCGATGGCGGCGCGCTGCTCGGCCACCGCCTGGTCGGCGGCCGCTGCCTGCTCCTCGGCCGCGGCCGCCGCTGCAGCCGTCCGGGCGGCCGCGTCGGTGGCGGCGGCAGCTGCGGTCTCGGCCTCGACGCCGGCCACCCGCCACCGACCCAGGGCCACGACCCGCGACGACGTCGCAGAGCGCAGCACCCTCGCGAGGTCGAAGACCTCGCGCTCGCCCTCGGCGTCGAGGACGAGGCCGACGGTGGCGAGCTCCCCGCCTGAGCGGTACGACGCGGCGGCCATCCGGCCGAGCTGGAGCCTGGCCTCCTCGACCGCGGCGGCCGCGTCGTCGGCCGCAGCCCTCGCCTCGGCCTCCTCCTCCTGGGCCTCGGCCAGCTCGATCCGGGCCGCGTTGGCCGCCTCCACCGCGACGGCCGCCGCCACCTCGAGCTCCAGGAGCCGCTCGGCGACTTGCGTCAGGGCCACCTCCGCCTGCTCTGCCGCGCTGTCCGCCCGCCGCTCGGCCTCCCGCGCCTCGTCCACCGCGGCCTCATCCGGCCCGTGGACCTCCTGGGGCTCTGGCGTCCCCGTCGCGTCGCGCGGCTCGCCCGGGACGGGGGTGGGCAGGGCCCCTGCCACCCCCGGCAACCCGCCGGCGAGCATCACCACGAGCGCGAGGACGGCCCCCGATCGGGCCGTGCGGCGCAGGTGTCTCACGGTGCTCCTGGTCTGGGCGACCCATGTCATCTGCGGCCGCCTCGGCGGGGACCTCCTCGACGGTAGTGACGTGAGGTGCCGTTGGGAACACGGACCAGTCGGAAACCTGGCCGTCAGACGGCGAGTCGCCTTGCGTCCCGGCCCGCGAGGTGGCTCACGACCGCCTCGGCGTCCCACCGGACCCCGTCGAGGAAGACCGAGTCCCGCCGGTGCTGGAAGCGCGTCCCGACGACGTAGAGGCCGGGAACCGGCGTGACCCCCCGGCGCTGGACGACCTGGCCCCCGCGGTCGAGCACCGGGAGGTCCAGGAAGGGGTAGGACGGCTGGTAGCCGGTGGCCCAGACGACCGCGCTGATCCCGGCTCGCCGGAGGTGCAGGGTCCGGGGCGAGGCCGGCAGCACGGGCCGGACCGGCCGCCTCGGCCGCCCCCCGCCGGCCAGGTCGTCGTCGATTCGGTCGAGCAGTGCGTGCTCCGCCCGGGTCGCCGCCACCGACGTGGCGGCCAGGTCGTCCGCCAGCCGGACCTCCTCACCGGAGGCGCCCCGGACCGACCCCACCACCCGGATGCCCATGCCGTGAGCGGTCCACAGGTCCAGCCTCGCGCCCGCCCGGGTGGCCAGCTGGAGGCGTGGTTCGCGCCGTGCCCGGGCCACGTCGGGTACCTCGTCGACGGTCTCCGCGAGCCAGCCGAGGTCCCGCAGCCACGCGAAGACGTCACGACCCCGGTAGGTCCGCGGCAGCCGCGAGTGCCGCCCGACGGCCAGGACGACCTCCCTCCCGGCGGCCCGCAGCTCCTCGGCGACCGCCAACCCGGAGGAGGACGCGCCGACGACGAGGACTCCCCCCGCGGGCAGGCCGCCCGGGTTGCGGTAGTCGCGGATGGGCAGCTGGTGCACGCGCGGCGTCAGGTCCGCCGCGGACGACGGGACGTAGGGGCGCCCGGTGGACCCGGTGGCCACGACGACGTTACGTGCCGACAACGCGCCCTCGCCGGTCCGTACCTCGAAGCCGGCTCGACCCGCTCGGACCGAGCGGACCGCCACTCCCGTACGGACGGGAGCACGTGACGCCATCGCGTACGCGCGGAGGTAGCGCACCACCTCGTCGCGGTCCATGAAGCCGTCGGGCTCAGGACCGGAGTACTCCCAGCCGGGCAGGGTGGACATCCACCTCGGGGTGATCAGGCGCAGCGAGTCCCAGCGCTCGGAGGTCCACCGCTCGGCCACGGCGCCGCGCTCGAGCACGACGTGGTCCACGCCCTCCGCGGCGAGGTGGTGGCTGACGGCGAGGCCGGCCTGGCCGCCGCCGACGACGACGGTGTCGATACGTCCCATGCCCGCCAGGCTCGACGCGGCCGACGCCACGCGCAGGCGGGTCGGGCACCCGCTTTGGGTATCGGCACACCCGCCTAACGCCGGCCCGGGTCGGCCCTCGGTTGTCGCTGCCGAGCCGGGTGGGCCACGCTGGTCGGCGTGGAGGGGCTGGTCGGCCGGACGGTCGTCGGGCGCGCGGACGAGCGCCGACTGCTGGAGGAAGCGGTCGCGACTGCATCGCGGGGCCGTGGCCGTGCCGTCGCGGTGGTCGGCGAGGCGGGCATGGGCAAGTCCCGTCTGCGCGCCGAGGCCGAGCGGCTCGCCGGCGACACCGGTCAGGTCGTCCTCTCGGGCCGGGCCGTCGAGGGACCGGGCGCCCGGCCGCTCCGAGCACTCGCCGAGGCGGTCGCCGGCGCCCTGCGCGACCCGGGCGTCAAGGCCGCCGGCACGGTGGGCCTGCTGGGCCCGACGCTGGCCCGGCTGGACGAGGTGGCCGGGCACCCGCCCGATGCCGGCACCCCGGTCGGCGTGGTCGGGCTCGCCGAGGCAGTCCTCGACCTCCTCCTCGTCGCCGGGCGCGGCCGCGGCGCCCTGCTCAGCCTCGACGACCTGCACTGGTCCGACCCCGACGAGCTCGCCGTGGTCGAGTACCTCGTGGACGCCTGCGACGCCCACGGTGCGAGCGTCCTGCTCACCGCTCGCCCCGTCGCGGGCGGTGCGGCCACGGTGCTCATGGACGGCCTGGCCCGCCGCCGCGCGCTGCGGCTGCTCGAGCTGGGACCGCTCGAACCGGCGGACGTCGACCGGCTCCTCCTGTCCTGCCTCGACCAGGACGCCTGCCCGGCCGAGCTGACTGCCTTCGTCCGCGAACGTGCCGGCGGCAGCCCTTTCCACGTGGAGGAGCTGCTCGCGGGCCTCCAGCGGTCCGGCGCCCTGCTGCCCGGTCCCGACGGGTGGCAGGTCGTGGGACGCCGTCTGCGCACCACCGCCCCGACCACCCTGGCGCTGTCGCTCCGTACCCGGCTGCACGAGGTCTCCCCGGGCACGCGGCGGGCGCTCGGCGCCCTGGCCGTCCTCGGCCACCAGACCGGCTGGACCCTGCTCCAGCGGGTGCTCGACGCCGGCCAGGAGCACGTGCTGGCTGCCGTCCGGGAGGCGGAGTACGCCCAGCTCGTGGTCCCGGACGGCACCACGGTCCGCTTCCGGCACGCCCTCGTCCGCGACGAGGTCGTCGCCGGGTTGCTGCCACCCGAGCGGGTCGACCTGGCCCGGCGCGCTCTCGCCGCCGTACAGGAGGAGCACCCCGGGCTGCCGGGGACCTGGTGCGACGTGGCCGCGGAGCTCGCCGAGCTCGCCGGCGAGCGCGCCGAGGCCGCCGCGCTCCTGCTGCGGGCCGCCGACGACGCCAGCGCGCGTGGCGCGCTCGGCAGTGCTGCGGCGATGCTGGAGCGGGCAGAGGAGCTGGACCCGGGGACGGCCGGCCGAGTCGCCGCCGGCCTGGCCAGGGTCCACGCGCTGGCGGGCGAGGTGGACCGGGCGCTCGACGCCGGCAACCGCGCGCACGGGGCACTCCGCGCGGAGGCGAGGCCGACCCAGGGTGCCGTCACCGGGGAGGCCTACCTGGAGCTCGTCCTCGCCCGGGCGCTGACGGTGGGCGGGCGGCCGGCTGCCGCGCAGGAGCGGACTGCGGTGGCGCGCGCGCTGGCCGACCGGGTGCACGACGAGGAGCTGACCGCCTGGGTCGACGTCACGGCCGCGGCCGCGCAGCTGGCCGCGGGCGACGCGCCGGCCGCCGAAGAGCTGGCCGGCTCGGTCGCGGACAGGGCCGGCGCTCCGGCCGACGCGCGGTGCGAGGCGCTCGAGGTCGTGGGGAGATGCGCACGCCTGCGCGACGTCGCGGCCGCCGAGGCCTTCTTCTCGGCGGCCCTGGACCTCGCCACGCGGCACGACCTCCCGGGCTGGCGCGCACGTGCCCTGCACGAGCTCGGCACCGTCGACCTTCTCGACACGATGCGACTGGACCGGCTCCGGGAGGCCCGCCGGGCGGCAGTGGCCGCCGGCTCGCCGGCCACCGTGGCGGCGGTCGACTTCCACCTCGCCGAGGCCCTGGTCGCACGGGGGCAGCCGGCCGAGGGGCGCGCGGTTGCGCTGCGGGCCGCGGGGCTCGCCCGTCGGCTCGGGTCGGGGATCCTCCCGTACGCGCTGGTGACGGCCGCCCGTTCGTACGCGCACGAGCGGCGACGCGCGGACATGGAGGTCCTGCTCGGGCAGGCCCTCGACGCCGCCCCCGGCGACGTCGAGGTGGAGGCCAGTGCCTGGGAGAGGGCCCGGGCGATGCTCGCCCTCCACGAGGCCGACCCGGAGGGCCTGCTCGGAGCGCTCGACCGAGCCGTCGCCCTGCTCGCGGACCGACCGGCTCACCACACCCCGCACCGCGGTCTCTGGGCACTGGCATCCACGCTGCTCTCGCCCGACGGCGGAGCGGCTGCCCGCAGGGTCACCCGCCGGGCGGCCGGTGCCGGCACCCGCTTCAACCGGGGCCTGCTCACCGTCGCCGACGCGGTGGCCTCCGGCCGCGACCGGGACCGTGCGCGGGCGGAGTCGCTGCTGGACCACGCGCTCGCCGACCTGTCCGGCTACCAAGGGGCGGCGTGGATGCCCCACACCGTGCACTGGCTGATCGCTGGCGCCGCCCACCGGGACGGCTGGGGCGACCCGGTCGCCTGGCTGCAGGCGTCGGTCCGCTGGTTCGCCGACCACGGGCAGCCGGCGCTGGCCACCTCCTGCCGAGTCGCGCTCCGCGACATGGGGGCCCCGGTGCCGCGCCAGGGCCGCGGGGAGTCTCCGGTCCCGCCCTCGCTGCGCGCCCTCGGCGTCACCAGCCGGGAGGTCGACGTCCTCGCCCTGCTCCCCGAGCGACTCACGAACCGTCAGGTCGCCGACCGCCTCGTCGTCTCGCCCAGGACGGTGGAGAAGCATGTCGCCGCCCTGCTCGCCAAGACCGGCCGGCCCGACCGGCAGGGCCTGGCCACGCTCGCTCGGGAGCTCGGGCTGAGCGGGTAG
This sequence comes from Jiangellales bacterium, assembly GCA_035462375.1. Taxonomy (GTDB): domain Bacteria; phylum Actinomycetota; class Actinomycetes; order Jiangellales; family Jiangellaceae; genus DASTQL01. The sequence continues at coordinate 14,084 of DATHUJ010000124.1, read as the reverse complement.
GCCGCCGCCTTAGCCGGGTGCTCGGCACCCATCCGTACGAGGCCTTCACGGCGGAGTCTCGGACGCAGCAGGACATCCGAGCTGCGAGGGAGGCAGGAGCCGTGCACCCCACCGTGGGCGACCCGTTCGCCGTCGGGCGCGACACACACGTCGTCCCCACGTACTGGCCGGTCCCGGCGACCGGCGTGCTGCCGATGAACGCGTTCGTGGTCGCGGCCGAGGAGCCCGTCCTCGTGGACACCGGCATCGGGGTGCTCGCCGACGACTTCCTGACGGCCCTGTCATCCGTGGTCGACCCGGCCGAGCTGCGCTGGATCTGGCTCACCCACGAGGATCGCGACCACACCGGCAGCCTGATGCGGCTGCTGGAGCTCGCCCCCCGGGCCACGGTGATCTCCACCTTCCTCGCGATCGGCCGGATGATGCCGGAGGCACCGTTCCCGCTGGACCGCCTGCGGGTCGTCAACCCGGGCGACACGCTGAACGTCGGCGACCGCAACCTGCGGGCGCTGCGTCCGCCGGTCTTCGACTCCCCCGGCACCGTGGGGTTCCTCGACGACTCCACCGGGATGCTCTTCAGCTCCGACTGCTTCGGCGCCCCGCTGCCGACGGCGGCCGAGGCCACCTCCCGTACGGCCGACGACGTCGACGACGACGTCCTGGCGGCGGCCCAGCTCGCCTGGGCGACCGTCGACAGCCCGTGGGTGAGCCTGGCCGACGAGACCGTTCTCGCCGGCTCCCTCGAGGCGGTGCGCCGGCTGCAGCCCAGCGCCCTGCTCTCTTCCCACCTGCCCCCCGTCCACCGGGCGGTGGACCGGGTGCTCACGACGATGCAGGGCGCCCCCTCGGTCGACCCCGTCCCCGGGACGACCCACGCCGAGCTCCGGGCCCTGCTCGACCAGCTCGACCCCGGTGGCCGACCGGCACCGGGACCGCACCACGAGATCGAGGAGATCGCATGACCGGCACGACCCAGCGCAAGGACCTGTACTACCTGTTCCGCGGCCGGATGGAGAAGATGGTGCCGATCGGCCCCGTCGCCGAGGGCCTCCGGATGAACGGCCACTTCAGCGGGACCGTCGTCGAGGGCGAGGGCAAGGGCGGGCACATCGAGCTCGTCGACTACTTCCGGATCCGCCCGGACGGGGTCGGCGTGGTCGACGCCCGCGAGGTGCTCACCCTGGACGGCCAGACCGTGTCCGTCGACGTGCACGGCTACGTGCTCCCACCCGCGGGCCTTCCCGTCCCGACCATCGAGGAGATGCTGTCGCCGGACTTCGTCTGGGCCGACGCGCCGTCCACGATCGAGTGCTTCGCCACCTTCCGTACGGCGGCGCCGGCGCTCGCCCACCTGAACCGGGTCACCGTGGCCCACACGGGCTACGTGAACTTCGCGACCGGCGAGCTGGTCGTGGAGGCCCACCGGATCGCCGACCTCGCTCGCCGGACGCGCGACGTGGCGGCCTGACCGTACGGATCAGAAGGGCACCCGGGTCGCCAGCGGACCCGCACCGGGGGCGCGCCCGGAGAGCACGCGGCCGAACTCGACGGCGTCGAGCCGCAGCGGCTCCCCGGGCGTGTCCCCCGTCCGTACGTACCCGCCGCCGGCCGGACCGGTCAGGGTCAGCCGGAAGGGGCGGCCGTGCCGGCGGGCCCAGTCGGCGACGAGATCGGCCACGATGCGGCCGTCGTGGTCGCCCGTCAGGTGCATGGGGACGCCGGTGGCACGGCAGACGTCGACCCGGTGCATCCATGTGTCGCGGGTGTAGATCGTGCCCATCAGATGCTGCACCCGCCACACCTCGTCGATCGGCGCACCCACCCGGAAGGTGACCCGGCCGAGCGGGCCCGACCAGCGGCGCCGCCAGGCCACCGCACCCGGGACGGCCTGGTGGAAGCGGGCCCGCAGCACCGCCGGGTGGAGGTGCTCGCGCGTGCGCAGCTGGGCGGCGCTGATCGGGTCCACGTCGAATGCCGTCCCGCGCCGGGCCTGCCGCAGCTGCCGCACCATCTCGACGGGGTGGGCGTTGGCCTCGGTGGCGCCCAGGACGTGGGCGACCACGTGCCGGACCTCCCAGCCGGTGCAGTCGGTCGGCCTGGACCAGTCGTGGTCGGCCAGCTTGTCGACGAGCGCGCCGAACCGCTCGTACTCCGTCCGGGCGACGGCGGCGGCCTCTTCAGGGTCGGCCTCGAGCCGGCGCACCGTGGCGACGTCGATCGCCGTCATCGGACGCGCGCGGGTGGCAGGGCGTCACGGACTACCAGGAGCTCGTCCTCGGTCGTGTAGGCGTGCACCGAGGCGCGGACCAGGTCGGGCAGTCCGCGGTCGGCGAGCGCCCACCTCGAGCCAGCGGCGTCGGAGATCGAGGTGTTGATCTGTCGCGACCGGAGGTCGTCCCGCACCTCGGCCGCCGGCACCCCCGCGACGCTGAAGGTGACGATCCCGCAGCGCCGGACGCCGGTGTCGTGCACCTCGACGCCCGGGACGTCGGCCAGGAGCGTCCTGAGCTCGGCGCCCAGGCGGCGGACTCGGTCCTCGATCTCCGGCACGCCTACCATCGTGGCGTAGTCCGCCGCGGTGCCCAGTCCGAGTACCGCCGCGACGTTGCGCTCCCAGGTCTCGAAGACCCGGGCGTCGTCGCGCAGCTCGAAGCTCCGGGTCCCGGTCCAGCTGCCGCCACGGAGGTCCGGCCAGGGTGGCTCGAGCCTGCGACGCAGCTCCGGACGCACCCAGAGGAAGCCGGTGCCGCGCGGACCGCGGAGGTACTTGCGGCCGGTGGCCGACAGCGCGTCGCACTGCAGCCGCCCGACGTCGAGGTCGAGCTGGCCGGCCGACTGGCACGCGTCCAGCAGGAGCGGCACGCCGGCGGCCCGGGTCGCCGCCCCGACGTCGGCGACCGGGTTGACCAGCCCGCCGTGGGTGGGGACGTGGGTGAGGGAGACCAGCGCGACCCCACCCTGGTCCAGTCGTTTGTGCAGGTCGGCGACGTCGACCTGGCCGTGCTGGTCGTCGTCGACGACCTCGACGGACGCGCCGTGCCGGTCGGCCAGGCGGAGCAGGTCCAGCACGCTGCTGGAGTACTGGGCCCGGTCGACCAGGATCCGGTCACCCCGGTGCAGGGGGACTCCGTAGGCGACCGACTGCCAGGCCCTGGTGGCATTGTCGAGGACCGCGACGTCGGCCGGGTCGGCGCGGAGCAGCCGGGCGATCGACGCGTAGACGGCCTCGAGGCGCCCGTCCACCTCCGCCTCTGCCGCGGCCTCGTAGCCGCCGGTCATGGCCTCGCGGCGGAGGTGGTCGACGACGGTCTCGGTGACCGTCCGGGGCGGCAAGGAGGCACCCGCGTTGTTCAGGTGGACGACCGAGTGGCAGCCGGGGGTGTCGGCGCGGAGCGCCTCGACGTCGAGGGTCACGGGATCAGCCTGCACGGTCACGCCCGGCCCGCACCAAACGATCATCGGTCCGCGTACCGGACGGCGCCGCGGGGCACGGCGATTGCTCCACCGATGATCGACTGGGCCCTTCAGCGGCGGGTGCGGCTGATGCCCTCGCCCACGCGCCAGTGCTCGATGACGAGGTGATCGGCCGGCTCGCCCAACCGGACCACGGTGGCCTCGGCGAGGTCTACCCGGAAGAGATGACCGTCCCCGCCGGGCGCGCCGAGCGCTGCCCAGACGGACGGGTCGTCGATCTCCACCGCCCGACCGGCGACCTTGGCGTCGCCGTCCCAGCCGGACCCGTCTGCGCCCGGGTCGGCCGAGCCGCTGTGCACCGCGATCCGCGGGTCGCGGCGCAGGTCGGCGGCCTTGCGGGAGCCCGGCATCATCCCCAGCCACATCTCCTCACCCACGAAGGAGACCTCGATCCCGCTGACCCGCGGTGAGCCGTCCTTGCGCAGGGTCGCCATCACCTTGTGCGTGCGGGCGTCGAACCGCGCCCGGACCGCGGCAGCGAAGTCGGGCTGGGCGGCCAGCAGCTCACCCCAGGAAGCCATGCGCCGACCGTAGGCCCCGCCACCGAACGGCCCCTGCCTCAGACGCCACTGGTGATCACCACGACGGCACATTGGGCCCGCGACACGCAGGTCCGCGCCAGGGAACCGATCTCGCCCTCTGCCTCCTCGCGGCCGACCACGAGCAGCCCGGCCCCGGCCGACTCGCGCAGCAACACCTGCTCGAGCCGTCCCTCGCGCACGACCAGATCGGCCCGGCTCCCCTGCAGGTGCGGCCGGACCGAGTCCACCAGGTGCTCGACCTCGGCCTCCTCCGGCTCGGCGACAGGAGGGGCGTACGGCGCGCGAGGAGGCCGTTCGTGCGCCACGACGACGTGGAGCGCCCGGGCATCACGAGCGGCCTCGGCCACCGCCCAGTCCAACGCGGCGATCGAGGCGGCCGAGCCGTCCACGCCCACGACGACGGCGTTGGGGCGCGACAGCTCGGGAGGCGCAGCGGCAGGCATGCGGGCTACTTTCGGCGAGGGGAGATCGGCTGACCCCAGTCCAGCAGGCTCGGCCGTGACGCGCCAGAGCCCAGCGGCGCCGGGTCCGAGTCCCCTGGCGCGGCAACGACCGACGCCCACGGTCCGTCGGACACACCTGCCCGGGCACCCCGACAGGCATCCGTGCGGGACCTTCGGCCCTGCTCGGGGGTCGCGACAGGCCTCCCGCCGGGGGCCGACACCCGGCAGGCTGTGGAGCGGCACATCGGCGGACGCTCAGGGAGGACCCATGACGGGCCTGGTGGCGGCGGGTGGTCGCCCGACCGTCGGACGTGGCCGCTCCTACCCGGTCGGGGCCTCGGTGGCCGACGACGGCGTCAACTTCTCGGTGTGGTCCCGAACCGCGACGTCGATGGAGCTGCTGCTCTTCGACAGCCTCGAGGACCCCGAGCCCGTCCGCTGCCTCGCGCTGGACCCGGCCGGGCACCGGACGTACGGCTACTGGCACGTGGAGGTCCCGGGCGTGCGTGCAGGCCAGGTCTACGCCTGGCGGGTCCACGGTCCGCACGACCCCGCGCGCGGGCTGCGGCACGACCCCGAGGCGGTGCTCCTCGACCCGTACGGGCGATCGGTGGCCGTCCCGACCGGCTACCTGCGCGGTACGGGGGGACGTCCCGACCCTCGGACGGCGATGCGGAGCGTGGTCGCCGACCTCTCCACGTACGACTGGGAGGGAGACCGACCGCTGGAGCGGCCGTTCGCCCGCACGGTGGTCTACGAGCTGCACGTGCGGGGCTTCACCGCCCACCCGTCCAGCGGCGTGGCACGGGAGCTGGCCGGGACCTACGCGGGCCTGGTCGAGAGGATCCCCTACTTGGAGTCACTGGGAGTGACCGCGGTCGAGCTCATGCCGGTGCTCGCCTTCGACCGGCAGGACGCCCCCGCGGGCCTGGTCAACCACTGGGGCTACAGCCCGGTGTCGTTCTTCGCCCCCCACCCCGGCTACGCCTCGACCACCGATCCGCTGGGCGTGCTCGACGAGTTCCGCGACATGGTCAAGGCGCTGCACCGCGCGGGTATCGAGGTGATCCTGGACGTCGTCTTCAACCACACGGCCGAGGGAGGCGCCGGCGGGCCCACCTTCTGCTGGCGGGGCCTGGACAACGACGACTACTACATCCTCGACCCCGCGGCACCCGGGCACTACGCCGACTACACCGGGTGCGGCAACACGCTGGACGCCAACCAAGCAGTCGTCCGCCGGATGATCGTCGACGCACTGCACCACTGGGTGGCGGGCATGCACGTCGACGGCTTCCGCTTCGACCTCGCCTCGATCCTGTCGCGCGACTCCCAGGGACGGCCGATGGCGGACCCGCCGGTGATCTGGCAGATCCAGACCGACCCGGTGCTGGCCGGGACCAAGCTCATCGCCGAGGCCTGGGACGCCGCAGGTCTCTACCAGGTCGGGTCCTTCGCCGGGGACCGGTGGCGGGAGTGGAACGGCCGCTTCCGCGACGACGTCCGCCGGTTCGTCCGCGGAGACGCCGGCCTGGTCCGCACGCTGCCGGACCGGCTGCTGGCCAGTCCCGACCTCTACGCGGGCCGGCCGTCGGAGGTGGAGCACAGCGTCAACTTCGTCACCTGCCACGACGGGATGACGCTCAACGACCTGGTCTCGTACGACCGGAAGCATAACGAGGCCAACCTGGAGGGGGGACGCGACGGGACGGACGCGGACTGGTCCTGGAACTGCGGCGTCGAGGGCACTACCGACGACCCGGCGGTCGCGGCCCTTCGCAACCGCCAGGTCAAGAACCTGCTGGCCATCACGCTGATCGCCATGGGCGTGCCGATGCTGTCGATGGGCGACGAGGTCCGGCGGACGCAGCGCGGCAACAACAACGCCTGGTGCCACGACGACGAGACCTCGTGGCTCGACTGGTCACTCGCCGACGAGCACGCGGACGTGCTGCGCTTCGTCCGGGGGCTGGTCCGGCTGCGGCTCGCCTTCGACATGACGACGGTCGCGCACGGACTCACACTGCGGGAGTTCCTGGCCCGCTCCCGGGTGGAGTTCCACGGTGTGGAGCTGCACCGGCCGGACTGGTCGGACGACTCCCACACGCTGGCCCTGACCGTCCGCAGTGTCGTCGGGACGAGGAACGTCCACGCCGTCCTCAACGCCTGGCGCGAGCCGCTGGACTTCGCCCTGCCGCCGGTCGACCCGGCGCTCCCGTGGCGACGTGTGGTCGACACTGCACTGGACCCTCCGGACGACATCACCGACCTGGCGTCCGCGCCAGCGGTGACGGGACCCACGTACCGTGCCGAGGCGCACTCCGTCGTGCTGCTCTCGGCGGACCGGAGGGTCGTGCTCCGGCCGGACGAGGTGGACGGCGTGGTCTTCGACATGGACGGCGTCGTGACCCGGACCGCCGAGGTGCACCGCCGGGCGTGGAAGCGCATGTTCGACGGCTGGCTGGCCGAGAGGTCGGCTGCGACCGGCGAGGAGTTCCGTGAGTTCACCGACGAGGACTACCGGGTCCACGTCGACGGGAAGCGGAGGGAGGACGGCGTGACTGCCTTCCTCGCATCACGCGGGATCGAGGTGGACGCCGAGACCGTCCGCGCGATGTCCACGCGGAAGAACGATGCCTTCCTGCGGACGGTGGCCGAGGACGGGGTGGAGGCCTACCCGTCCACGGTGCAGCTGGTCCACGACCTGCACGCAGCCGGCATCGGAGTCGCGATCATCACGGCGAGCCGCAACGCCACCGCGATCCTCTCGGCCGCCGGCGTCGCCGACCTCTTCCCGGTCCGTGTCGACGGCGAGGTGGCCGCCCAGCTCGGGTTGCCCGGCAAGCCCGACCCCGCGGTCTTCCTCGAGGCGGCGAGGAGACTCGGCGTCCCAGCCGGCCGAGCGGTCGTCGTCGAGGACGCCATCGCCGGAGTGGAGGCGGGCCGGCGCGGCGGCTTCCGGCTGGTGATCGGCGTGGACCGGACCGGTCATCCCGACGCACTCCGGGCAGCCGGTGCACACGTCGTCGTGTCGGACCTGGAAGAGGTCACGGTGGTACGGGCAGGATGATCGGCATGACGACGTGGCTGCTCCGCTACGAGGGCTACGACGAACACCACGAACCGCTGCGCGAGGCGCTCTGCGCGCTGGGCAACGGGCGCTTCGCCACACGAGCCGCCGCGCCGGAGTCACGTGCCGACGGCGTGCACTACCCCGGCACGTACGCAGCGGGGGTGTTCAACCGGCTGGCCGCCGACGTGGACGGCCAGCACGTCGAGAACGAGAGCATGGTCAACCTCCCGGACTGGCAGTCGCTCACCTTCCGCATCGGTGACGGCCCGTGGTGCGACCTGTCAACCGGCAAGCTGGAGGGCTACGTCCAGGAGCTGGACATCCGGCGTGGGGTGCTGACGCGCCGCTTCCGCTGGACCGACCCGGCCGGGCGGACGACGGTGGTCGCGCAGCGTCGGTTGGTCTCCATGGCCGACCCGTACCTGGCCGGCCTGCAGACCACCATCAAGCCGGAGGACTGGGGCGGGCGGCTCACGGTGCGGTCGGGGCTCGATGGTCGCGTCACCAACTCCGGCGTCGCGCGGTACCGCGGGCTGGGCGATGAGCACCTCGAGCTCGTCGACCTGGGCCCCAGCGGTCCCGGCACGGTCGCCCTGGACGTCCGCACGAACCAGTCCCAGGTGCTGATCTCCCTGGCAGCCCGCCATCGCGTCGTCGTCGACGGCAGCCAGGCACCGCCCGCCGAGACGGTCGTTCGGGACGGCGCGTACGTGGGGCTCGACCTCGAGCTCGACGTGGCCCAGGGGCGGACCGTCACCGTAGACAAGGTCGTCACCCTCTTCACGTCCAGAGACCGGGCCATCACCTCTCCCGCCGAGGAGGCCCGCGACAAAGTCGACTGTGCGCCGGACTTCGAGCCCCTGCTCGAGCGCCACGTGCTCGCCTGGGACCACCTCTGGGAGAGGTGCGAGATCGAGCTGGTCGGCCATCAGCGGACCGAGACGGTGCTGCACCTGCACCTGTTCCACCTGCTCCAGTCGCTGTCCCACCACTCGGTGGACCTGGACGTGGGCATCCCCGCGCGCGGGCTGCACGGCGAGGCCTACCGGGGGCACATCTTCTGGGACGAGATGTTCGTCTTCCCCTACCTCACGCTGCGCATGCCCGAGCTGGCCCGAGGCCTGCTCCTCTACCGCTGGCGACGGCTCCCGCAAGCGCGCAAGGCCGCCCACGACGGGGGTTACCGGGGTGCGATGTTCCCGTGGCAGAGCGGGTCGAGCGGGCGCGAGGAGACCCAGCGCGTGCATCTGAACCCCAAGTCCGGCCGCTGGCTGCCAGACCACTCGCACCTCCAGCGCCACATCGGGCTCGCCGTCGCCTACAACACCTGGCAGTACTACGAGGCGACCGGCGACCGCGACTTCCTCGCCTCGTACGGCGCGGAGGTTCTGCTCGAGGTGGCACGCTTCTTCGCCAGCCTGGCGACGTACGACCGGGGGAACGACCGCTATGACCTGCGCGGCGTCATGGGTCCGGACGAGTACCACGACGCGTACCCGTGGCGTGACGAGCCCGGCCTGGACAACAACGCGTACACCAACGTCATGACGGTCTGGCTGATGACCAAGGCGATGGCACTGGTCCAGGAGCTGCCGGAACGGCGGCGGCAGGAGCTCTTCGACCTGCTCGGGCTGCGGCGCAACGAGCTGGAGCACTGGGAGCACATCAGCCGAAAGCTGCGGCTGTGCTTCCACGAGGACGGCGTGCTGAGCCAGTTCGAGGGCTACGAACGGCTCGAGGAGTTCCCCTGGGGCGACTACGTGGAGCGCTACGCCGACGTCGCCCGGCTCGACCGGATCCTGGAGGCGGAGGGCGACTCACCCAACCGCTACAAGGTGTCCAAGCAGGCCGACGTCCTCATGCTCTTCTTCCTGCTCTCGACCGACGAGCTGCAGACCATCATCGAGCGGCTGGGCTACCCCTGGGACCCGATGCTGGTGCAGCGGACCGTGGAGTACTACCGCGAGCGCACGTCGCACGGCTCGACCCTGTCCAAGCTGGTGCACTCGTGGGTGCTGGCACGCACCGACCGCAAGCTGGCCTGGGACCTGTTCGTGGAGGCGCTGGAGTCCGACGTCAGCGACGTGCAAGGCGGCACGACCCCGGAGGGCGTCCACCTCGGCGCGATGGCCGGCACGATCGACCTGGTCCAGCGCGGGTTCACCGGGCTGCAGCTGCGTGAGGAGCGGCTGTGGTTCGAACCCCGCCTGCCTGACGAGCTGCGGGAGCTGAGCTTCCGGTTGCGCTACCGCCAGCACTACGGCGTCTTCGTCACCGTGCGGCACGACACGCTGGTCGTCAGCGGTCGCCGGGGCGGCCCCGCCCGGCTGCGCCTGCGGGTCGCCGGCCAGGACATCGACATCGACCCGGGCGGCACCCGAGAGGTCCGTCTCCCCCGCACCTGACCTCGCCCGTCCACCGGGGGACCTTCGGCACTGCCTGGCGCCCGGCGCAGCCCCCGATGCTGGGTACGGAGGCACGCGTACGAAAGGGCGTGAGGTCGATGCGCGCGGAGGTCGGCGACCGGCTGGTCGTGCACGGGGTGCATCTGGACGACCCGGTCCGCGACGGCGAGGTCCTCGAGGTCCATGGCACCGACGGCGGTCCGCCGTTCCTGGTGCGCTGGTCGGACACGGGGCACGAGTCCCTGGTGTTCCCCGGGCCGGACGCGACGGTGGAGCACCTGCACCACGCGGGCGAGGGCTGATCCGTAGGGAGGTGACGCGACCGTGGCCGCGGTCGTGGTGGAGGGGCTGCGCAAGGACTACGGCGGGGTCCCGGCGGTCGACGGGTTGTCGTTCGACATCCACGAGGGCGAGGTCTTCGCCCTGGTAGGGCCCAACGGTGCCGGCAAGACGACCACGGTCGAGATCCTCGAAGGCCACCGGCGGCGGACGGCCGGGGCGGTGAGCGTGCTCGGACACGACCCGGAGACCGGCGGCCGGGAGCTGCGTGAGCGCATCGGCATCGTCCTGCAGGACGCGGGACTCGACGAGGACTTCTCCGTCCGGGAGTTGGTGCGCCTCTACCGGGGCATGTACCCGCGGCAGCTCGGCGAGGACGACGTGATCGCGATGGTCGGCCTCACCGAGAAGCGGGACGCCAGGGTCAAGACCCTCTCCGGAGGGCAGCGCCGGCGCCTGGACCTGGCCCTGGGGTTGGTCGGCGACCCGGAGCTGCTGTTCCTCGACGAGCCGACGACCGGCTTCGACCCGTCGGCACGTCGCAGGGCCTGGGAGCTCGTGGAGGGCCTGCGCGCCCTGGGGACGACGGTGTTGCTGACGACGCACTACATGGACGAGGCCGAGCACCTCGCCGACCGGGTGGCTGTCGTGGCCCGCGGCCGGCTCGTGGCGCTCGGGACGCCCGCGCAGCTCGGCGCAGGTGCGCGCGGCACGGCGGTGCTGTCCTTCCGCCTCCCCGAGGGGATCCGGGTGGAAGAGCTGCCGGCCCTCGGCGGCCCGCCGCAGCCACAGGGAGCCGAGTGGCAGGTCCGTACGGCCGAACCCACGACCGACCTGCACCGGCTGACCGGCTGGGTGCTGGCGCGAGGGGTCGAGATGCCGGCGCTCGCCGTGAGCCGCCCGTCGCTCGAGGACGTATACCTCCGGCTGGTGGGCGACGAGGGCGCGGAGGAGGTCCCAGCAGCGGCTCCCGAGGGCGTAGGACCGTGACCGGCTCGACGGCGCTGCGGGGCGCTCCGCCAGCGCAACGGCCGGCTACGAGCCGGCTCGTGACGGCCCAGCTCGGCTACGCCGTCCGCGAGCTGTGGCGGACCCGGATCGTCCTGATCTTCACCGGCGTCCTGCCCCTCCTCTGGTTGGTCGTGATCGGCCTGCTCGCCGGCAACGACGTCCTCGACGACGGCAGCGGGGTCCGCGTGATGCAGTACGCGACCCCGACGGCGGCCGCCATGGGCATCCTCTACGCCAGCTACCCGACCCTGGCGATCAGCGTCTCGCTGGCCCGCGAGCAGGGGATCCTCAAGCGGATCCGCGGCACGCCGCTGCCGGCCTGGACATACCTCGCCGGCCGGATCGGCGGGGCCGTGACCTTCGCCCTCGGCGCCCTCCTCGCGATGGTGCTGCTCGGCGTCGGCGCCTACGGCGTGCAGATCGTCTGGCGGACGTCTCCGGCGACGGTGGTTACGGTCGCCGTGGGCATCGCCTGCTTCGCGGCGATCGGGCTGGCCGTGGCGGCCGTCGCCCCCTCCGCCTCGGTCGCACAGGCCGTCTCGATCGCCAGCGCCGTCCTGCTGACCTTCGTGTCGGACATGTTCACGTTCGGCGCCGAGGTGCCCGCGTGGGTCTCCCGGCTGGGTTCTCTCTTCCCGCTCAAGCACCTCGTGCGTGCCCTGCAGGAGCAGTTCGACCCCTTCGGGCAGGGAGCCGGCTGGGACCTGACCGCCCTCATCGTGATGGCGGCGTGGACCCTCGGCGCGGTGGCCGTGGCCGCCCGGGCCTTCCGCTGGGACCGACCCGGCAGTCACGGACGTACGGCGTCGGCCGGGCCGGGACGCACGAAGACGGCACGCTCAGACATCCGCGTGGTGACGCCGGGTCGGCCCGCGGCCCGGGTCCTGCTCCTCGCCCAGACGCGGTGGGCGGACCGGGCGGCGTGGCGGGATCCGGGCTGGGTCTTCTTCGCGGTCGCCATGCCGGTCGGGCTCTACGCCTTCATGACGGCCCTGTACGGGGACTCGGGCTTCCAGCCCGACGGCTACGGCTTCGCGCACTGGTTCGCCGCGGGAATGATCGCGTACGGGGCCGGTGTCACAGCCTTCATCAACATGCCCGAAGCGGTCGCCGCGGCCCGCGACCGTGGCGTCCTCAAGCGGCTGCGGGGGACTCCGCTGCCCCCCGGGCTCTACCTCGCCGGCCGGACCCTCACGGTGCTCTGGATCGCGCTCGTCACCGCAGCGCTCGTACTCGGCACCGGGCTGGTGTTCTTCGACCTCCAGGTCTCGATCAGGGGGCTGGTTCCCGCGGCCCTTGTGCTGGCCCTCGGGACGACGACGCTGAGCGCGTGCGGACTGGCCCTGGCGTCCGTGGTCCCCGACAGCAAGGCGATGACGGCCGTGGGCCTGGCCATCCTGCTCCCGCTCGCCTTCTTCTCCGACGTCTTCCCGGTGGGCGGGGCCCCCGCGTGGATGGACTCCGTCGGCTCGATCTTCCCTCTCAAGCACCTGGCGAACGGCCTGGTCGAGACGCTCGACCCGGCGGGGCCGTCACTGTCCTGGGTGCACGTGGCCGTACTGCTGGTCTGGCTGGCGGGCGCGTCCCTGGTCGCCGTGCGTCGCTTCCGGTGGGACCCGCACCCGACCAGCTGACGGCGACGCGCCACACGGACTACCGCCCGGGCCGGCGTGTCGTGAACACTTCGGGGTGGGGAGAGGGGGCTGGAGGCCGGGATGGACGAAGTCACCCGATCGGAGCAGGGGGGTGCCGCCGGCGTGCCCCGGGTCGAGACGTCCGCGATCGTGCCGATGGGGCTGGCCGGGGCGCTCTGGGGGGTCGCCTACGTGGTCGCCGGCGCTCCCGGGGCCGCCGTCTGGCCGTGGAGCTACACAGCGCTCGCAGCGCTCAACCTCTGGCTCTACCACCGGGGGCAGCGCTGGGCGCTGGTCGCCCAGCTGCTGTTCAGCCTGACCATCCCCTGGCTGCTCATGGTGGACCTCGGCGGCTTCGCCGCCTCGGGTGCCGTGATGATCTGGTCGCTGATCGCGCCGATCGCGGCCCTGCTCACGTTCGGCTTCCGTGCGGCGATGTGGTGGTTCGGCGCCTACGCGGCCCTCACCCTGGTGGCGGCGGCCGTGGAACCCACGCAGGACGCCGGCCCGCTGTCTCCGGGCTGGGTCGCCGCCTTCTTCGTGCTCAACATCGTCGGCGTCACCCTCGTCGCTTGGGTGGTCATCGGGCAGTACGCGACGCAGCACGCGGCCCTCGTGGCCCGTGAGCACCGCGCGCGTGTGGAGGCAGAGGCGGCGACCCGCGCCAAGAGCGAGTTCCTGGCCAACATGAGCCATGAGATCCGCACACCGATGAACGCGATCATCGGGCTGGGCACCCTCCTCGACGAGACGTCGCTCGACCGCGAGCAGCGCGAGTACGTCACGGCGATCCGCAACAGCTCCGAACTGCTGCTCTCCCTGATCGACGACGTCCTCGACTTCTCCAAGATCGAGGCGGGCCGGGTCACCGTCGACCCCCGGCCGACCGACCTCCGCGCGCTCGTCGAGGCGGTGCTCGGCGTGGTCGCACCGCTTGCCACGGCCAAGTCCCTCGACCTGGTCTACAGCGTCGACGACGCGGTTCCGGCGGCGATCGTCACCGACGACCACCGGCTCCGCCAGGTGCTCGTGAACCTGCTCACCAACGCGGTCAAGTTCACCGAGACCGGCGAGGTCCGCGTGAGCGTCGGTGTCGCCGACGGCGACCACCCGCTCGTGCTCGAGGTCCGCGACACGGGCGTCGGGATCGACCCCGCCGTGCGCGACCGACTCTTCCGCTCCTTCAGCCAGGCCGACACCTCCACCAGCCGCCGCTACGGCGG